>CAVIFG010000216.1:0-4318 GCA_963641955.1 Escherichia coli | reverse complement strand
AAACTCTTGTTTTCCCCCCGTACCCCCTTTAGCGCTTTTTAAGTCGGATAAACGTACCGTTTTAGAGCTACACTGTGCGAGATTTTATAGGCGTGGAGTATTTCGCCACTGCGGTGGCGACAAGGGCGCTGCCCTTGACCCGCGAGGGGTGCGACCCCTCGACCGCGTGTATGATTTTAATATGCGCCTGTTTTATGCTTCACTGCACGAAATATACAAAGAGTGCAGACGCGTACAATACACCCCACGGTACAGCAGCAACACCCGCATTTTTCATGGTTTCGCGAAGCGAAATCGCGGTCGCTCCGACCGCGAAATGGAAAATGTGAGAGTTTGCGCCGGCAGCGGCGAAGCCGCGCATTCAAGGCGCAAATTCACCACTTGCGGTCGAAGCTGGGAAGCTCCAGCGCGGGGTTTGAAGTTGTAGGTTTCCGCTTTTTATGCGCAGGGATGTACTCCGAGATATCGAACGCCTTTTTCTCGGGGATATTCTTGAACTGCTCGTAATAAAACTCCGCGGACTTTTCCATCTGCTTCGTGCTTCCGAAGCGCCCGCGGATTTCCACGCTGTCCGCAATTTTATATCCCCGCTCGTCCAGCTCGGGGCTGTCGAACCGAAGATACCCGTCCTCGTCCACATGATACCCCAGCCGCTCTGTTTCAAGCAGATACTCCCGAACCTCACCCGTGAACTTTATCCTGTCGGGAAATTTCTTCCCGTCGCGGAAAGCACCCTTGTACCCCGCAAAGGGAATATAGTAAAGCCGCCGCTGTATCACCCTCCGCCCGAACCAGTGATACTCCCCCGAATAAAGGCTGAAAACCATCCCCCTCGGCAGGATGTCGAAGAATGTATACCTGCTGTGCCGCCGAATGAGTTTTTCTGTAAAGTAAGCGCAGACGAACCCGCAAATCATCCCCGCCAGCACGCACCCGCCGACTATCGACAGCAGAAGCATTATCAGCCATGCGTCCGTGCCCGTGCGCAGGCACAGCACCACATTTACCACGCAGAATACGCACACCGCCGCCAGCGGCAGTATCACCGCCGCCATTATGCTGCGCTGTCTGCGGCGGTATTTGTCCGTGTCGGCGTGAAAATAGTACCTCGTCCCGCTCACCCCCATGCTTTTTTATTTATTGTAGCATATCGGGGCGGGGAAGTCAATCGCTCTTTGTTTTTGGGATAGGCGCGTAGCTGCTGTCGAACGAAATAACGCAGGAGCAGTTCGGGTGTTTTACATTAAGGAAGCGGGATATCTCCGCCCTTAGTTCCTTTTCGGATATTCCCAGACCGTGCGGCACGACGCAGTCAAAGATGACCTTGGTGTCCTCGCCGCGGACGAGCCGCACATCATGCACAGACATCCGCTCGTCTATCCCGCGGACTATCTCGCCGAGGTCGCGGCGGATACACCCGACTTCGCTGTCGCCGGTCACGATGGGGTCAGGGTGGACTATCATGTTCATTCCGCCCGCGAGAAAATCCCGCTCTATTTTGTCGATGATATCATGACATTCGGTGAGGGACATTTCCGAGTCCACCTCAACATGAACGCTCGCAAAGCGGCGTCCGGGGCCGTAGTCGTGTATCATAAGGTCGTGCGTGCCGAGTACCTTGTCATAGGAAAGTATTTTAGCGTGGATGCTTTCCACAAGGTCGGGGTCGGGGGCTTTTCCTAGGAGCAGGCTCATTGCGTCGCGGACAAGCCCGATACCGCTTATTATAATGAACACCGCAACGATAACGCCCATAATTCCATCCAGCTCAAGGTCGGAGAAATAGGACAGTACAGAAGCCGCCAGCACGGCGGTGGTGGATATCACGTCGTTGCGGCTGTCAGCTGCGGCGGCGCGGAGCGCCTCGGAGTCTATGCGCTTTCCTATTTTGGTGTTAAACCGCATCATCCAGAGCTTCACGGGTATCGAAACCGCAAGGAGCACGGCGGGCAGTATGCCGAATTCAACGTGCTCGGGGGAGAACACCTTGACGATACTGCTGCGGAGCAATTCCGCGCCGATAAGCAGGATAAGTATCGCGACCATGAATCCCGCGAGGTATTCGTAGCGGGCGTGGCCGTAGGGGTGCTCTTCGTCGGCGGATTTTTCGGCAAGCTTGAACCCGAAAAGGCTGATTATTCCCGAAGAAGCGTCGGAGAGGTTGTTTACCGCGTCGGCGGTGATGGAAACGCTCCCCGTAATTACTCCCGCGATGAATTTCGCGGAGCACAGCAGCACGTTGCACACAATGCTGACCCATCCCGTCAGCTTTCCGTAGGCGGAGCGCACGGCGGGGTCGCTAGTGTCGGTATGATTTTTTATGAACATTCTTGACAGTAAGTCGGTCATGATGTTATCTCCGATCAATATTTTTTGGAAAAGCACTGCGGAGCCCCTCCGCAAATTTATCCGAATATGCAGAAAAGCCGCCCCGACCGAAGTCGGAACGGCTCATAGTGTTTGCCGTCAGAGAACCGTATTGAGCTTCCAGCTTCCGTTCTCTTTTACGAACTCGACATTGCGGGTGGTGTACGCCGTCCTGCCGCAGAATGTTCCCGCCCTTATATAGAGCACGCCCTGCGCGTTTGTGTCGTTCCTGCCGCTTATCGTAAGCACGGTGTCCGGTACGTTGATGCCCGTAAGACCGCCGCTGCCGTAGTCCAGCGCGCCGTATTCGGATATGCCGCACTGATACAACAGAGCAGCCTCCGCGCTGTCGGAGTAGTAGGCGGAAATGGACTTTATCAGCACGCCCGGGGTGGTTATTCCCGCGGAAGAAGCCGTGCCCTGTGCGAGTATGTTGTTAACGCCTATCGCGCCGTTGAGCGCCGCGCGGATATCATCGGGTGCGCTGTCGGTAACGTCGCTGAACGTTACCTGTCCGCTCATCACCTCCGAGGTGTATGTTGCGGGGGTTATCTTAACGCAGCCGTAGGAAACCGTAGCAGTGTAAAGCGCGCTGAGGCTCTTGCGGTATTCTATCTTGGATGTTACGGAAATGCCCGCCGCGGGGGTGAGTTTTCCGCCGCCGATGGTGTAAAGGCTTCCGTCGGCGTTGAAGCTGTGCCTGCTCGCCCCGAAGGAAATGCTCGAGGGTGTGTCGCCAAGGCTTACGAAGCTTTCGGTCGCGGGGTCAAACAGCTCGGAAGAGCCTGTAACGGCGCTGTCCGAGGGGGAAACCAGCGCGTGTGTGAACGCGAGGTTGCTGTTGAACTTGGGGTTGTTCTCATATGTCGCGATGACATCCTTTGCGGAGCCGTCGGTGCTTATTCTGAATATCTGCGTAAGCGAACCATCCGCCGCCGCGAGGTAGAGATTATCGCCGTTGGAAGCCATCAGCGAGGTCTTTGCGGAGCTTTCAAATATACAGCCGATGTACTCAAGGCTGTTGTTTTCAAGCTTCATGGAGTATACATAGTATGTTCCGCTGTCTTTTACATTAAGGTACAGGGTATTTGTGACATCGTTGAAGCCCACGCCCGCGAGCGAACCGTCCATAACGATCTCGTCCGCATTGAGGTCAACGATAAATTCGCCCACAGCGTCCACGAGGAACAGCTTATTGCGCTTGCCGTCGACAACGCCGCTTACTATCATCCTTGAACCGTTCTCTGCAACGTAGCAGTTCTTAGCTTCGCCGCATTCTTCCTGCGCGATAAGTATCGCGTCGTCGATTCCGTTGAATCGGTAGAGGGATATCGTGTTCGCATCCTTGACGTAGAAGATATCATCCGTAAGGAAGAATGCACTTTCTGCGTCGATGAATGTGTTGAAGTTGAGCGACTCGGAAATTTCGGGGAGAGTTACTCCGTCGGGAAGCTTCTCGATGTTGTCGGTATTGTCCGAGGGGACAACAGGTGTAACAGGTGTAACGGGTACGTCGGGGACATCTGCTGCATCGGAATTATTATCCGAGTTATCGGGGCTCACCGGCTCGGAGGTGCTGTCGTCCGGAACGGTGGTTTCGGGCTCGCTGGTGGTATCGTCGATGATCTCCTCACTCTCGGGGTCGTCGCTTTCGTCTGTTGCAACCTCGGTGCCGTCCATGCCGTCGGAGGAGTCTTCCTCGTCGGTGGAGGGGATAACGGATATGTTATCATCGGGCACGGTGGTTTCGGGGGGAGTTACGGTGGTTTCCGTGCCGTTTACGTTAACGGGGGAAACAACGGAGATATCGTCGCTGTCGGTTACTATCTCAACAAGGTAGATATCGGGGTCGCCATTCAGTGAAGCCATGAGTGCGCCCTCGCAGTTTACCACTGCGCCGGAGATCATTTTTCCGCTTTCAAACGCGGCGCCGACCTGCTCGCTGCCGACC
>CAVIFG010000215.1:0-4337 GCA_963641955.1 Escherichia coli | reverse complement strand
CTGTTGTGGTTGGATTGTCCGTGCTGGAGCAAATGGATATCTTCCATATCGCTCCCGACATAGTCGACGGCTTCTCAATCGGCGCGTCCGTAAAGCTTCTTCTTTGCGCCGTTCTCGCCGCCATGACAATGATAATCCCGGGCGTCAGCGGCTCGTTTGTTATGATGCTGCTGGGCGTATATGAAACCATCATCAATTCTATAAAAACGCTCAATCTGTTCGTTATTATTCCGTTTGCCATCGGCGCTGTTATAGGAATAATCGGCGGCGCAAAGATCATATCCATCCTCATAAAAAAGCAGAAGCTTATGGTTTACAGCGCGATCCTCGGACTTGTTGTCGGCTCGGTTTATGCTATTCTTCCCAGCGGATTCGGCATGAATTTGCAGACTGGATACGGATTTGTGTGCCTGCTTTTCGGCGTGCTCACCGCTGTGCTTATCGACAAGCTCGGCAATCTCGGCAAAGACTCCGCAGAGTAACCGCACGGAATATATTACCTGAATACCAAGACCACTTTCTGACAATAATACTTGTACATTCAAGTATGAGTCAGGGGTGGTCTTTTGTATTATAACAAGGTAGAAATAAGCGGCGTTAATACAGCAAAGCTCAAGGTGCTCAAGGAAAGCGAGAAGATGGAGCTTCTCCGCCGCGTAAAACAGGGCGACATGGCGGCGCGGGAGGAACTGATACGGGGCAATCTCAGGCTCGTTCTGAGCGTTATACAGCGCTTTTCGGGGAGAGGTGAAAGCGCGGACGATCTTTTTCAGGTGGGGTGTATAGGTCTTATCAAGGCCATCGACAACTTCGACATAACACAGCCCGTAAGATTCAGCACCTATGCCGTTCCGATGATAATGGGCGAGCTTCGGCGATATCTCCGCGACAACGCCCCCGTACGCGTCAGCCGCTCCGTCCGCGACCTTGCATACCGCGCGATGCAGGCAAAGGAAAAGCTCACGACCGAGAAAGGCCGCGAGCCTAAAATAGAGGAAATCGCAAAGGAGATCGGCGCCCCGCGGCAGGATGTCGTAGTGGCCCTCGAGGCTATCAGCGAGCCGATATCGCTGTACGAACCTGTTTTCTCCGAATCGGGGGACACGATTTATGTCCTCGACCAGATAGGCGATCACAACGACGATATGAACTGGCTCAACGAAATATCCCTCAAGGAAGCAATTCGTGGGCTGGGCAAGCGCGAGAAACGCATTCTTAATCTGCGCTTTTTCCGCGGGAAAACGCAGGTCGAGGTCGCAAAGGAAATCGGTATAAGTCAGGCGCAGGTTTCGCGGCTTGAAAAGGGAGCGCTCAACAAAATCAAAAACAGGATTTGATGTCAGTTGCAAACTTTATTCAAATCATCCCGCAGCTGCTTTATTATCCTTTTCTCGAGCCTTGAGATGTAGCTTTGCGATATTCCTATTTCGTCTGCAACTTCTTTCTGCGTTTTCTCCTTGCAGCCGTTCAGCCCAAAGCGCATCTCCATGATGCGCTTTTCCCGTGCGCCGAGCCTGTTCACCGCCTCGTGCAGAAGCTGCTTCTCCACCTCGTCCTCAATGTGGGAGTTAACGCAGTCATCGTCCGTGCCGAGGACATCCGAAAGCAGCAGCTCGTTTCCGTCCCAGTCGACATTCAGCGGCTCGTCTATGGAGATATCATAGCGGTACTGGCTGTACTTGCGGAGGTACATAAGTATCTCGTTTTCAATACAGCGCGAAGCGTATGTCGCAAGCTTGATGTTCTTATTTACGCTGAATGTGTTTACCGCCTTGATAAGCCCCACAGTTCCTATCGAAACAAGATCCTCAAGCCATATTCCCGTGTTCTCGAATTTCTTCGCTATGTATACGACCAGCCGCAGATTATGTACTATGAGCATATCCCGCGCTTTCTGAAAATCGGTTTCCATAAGCTTGAATGCGGCTTCTTCCTCATCGCGGGTGAGGGGAGGGGGAAGCGAATCCGTCCCGTTTACATAATGCACCTCTTCTTTTTCGCCGAAAGCATATCTCCCAAAGGCCTGTATGCACCTTTGCAGAAGCTCTTTTATAAACCTCAGCATGATCATTCCTCCGTTATATTGAAATTATTTTAGGGTTGAAAATACAATCCGTTCCGCCCTGAAGTTCTGTATTTGAAACGCCTATCATGGCGTCAGCTTCTTTTCCGTTTATGGTTATCATGTCGGCATTGAATACGGGAATTAACCCCTCGCCATCCACCGTTCTGCATGGAATTAACCTTACCTCTGCGATATTATCAGAGCCATTCAGATACAGCAGTATGTTTTCAGGTATAATATCATGAATTGCTGAGCGGCTGCATATGATAATCGGTTTTCCGCTGAAAACATCGGTCAGCGAATTTCCTGTGTCGGGGAAACCGTTCAATTCGACAGTGCGGCCGCCTGCCGTTACCGCAACAGCACAATTCTCTGTGCATTTAACCTTTCTGTCCAGCAGATACCGCACCGCCCTGACAGCGCCATAGGATATCGCGGTAAAAACAGCCAGCGCGCCGATGGGAATATTAAAATAAGCCGTTCCGTTTTCATACACCATGCCCAGCGGAGCGGCAAAATGCCACAGCGCAAGCATCGCCCCACCGTATACGAAACACATCAGCAGAAAGAACATCATACACACGGCATGATCCCATATCTTCTGCCTGCCGAAAGCCGCAAACGTAACAAGGCAGGCAATCGCCGCCTTTATCAGAAACGTCAGTATAAACGGGATAGGCGGAAGCAGTATCACAAGGGAGCTGAGCGCACCGACAGCCGCCGCTGCAAGACACCGCAGTGATGATACCTTTCTGCGCATGACAAGCGCGGTGGATCTCACCAAAAAATAGTTGATATACAGATTAAAAATAATAAGCACATCAATGTAAACAGTCATGCTCTGCACCTCGCTTGTACAACCATTATATTACAGCAGCGCCGCATATTATGTTGAATGCGGGTGTCGCAGGCAAGTTTTTTTGCATAAAAAAAGTCCGCGGTGCTCGCATCGGGATGAAACCCGAAACAAAACACCGCGGAACGGTCGTTTATCTTATTTTATGTCAATCTCTGTTGAACTCTGCAAGCTCAAGGCCCTCGTTCTTGTCAAGCGCCCACTTGATGTTCCACTCGCTGGTGAAAATCAGCAGATAGTTGCCCTTGACATCCTGTATGAGCTTTGTATCTGATGTGAGAACCAGCTTCTGAAGCTCGTCCAGTCCGCCCGCAAGATGCTTTTCGCTGGTTATCCAGCGGATGTACTGATAGGGAAGTCCCTCGCGGATGATATCAACGTTGTACTCGTTTTTAAGGCGGTATTCAAGCACCTCAAACTGGAGCACGCCTACAACACCGACGATAACTTCCTCGAAGCCCGTGTGCGGCTCGGAGAAGATCTGAATTGCACCTTCCTGTGCTATCTGAGTCGTACCCTTGATGAACTGCTTACGCTTGAGTGTGTCTTTCTGACGTATACGCGCAAAGTGCTCGGGTGCGAACGTGGGTATACCCTCGAACACAACTTTCTTCTTCGGAGAACAAAGCGTATCGCCGATGGAGAAAACGCCCGGGTCGAACACACCCATGATATCGCCTGCATATGCTTCGGAAATTACCTCGCGGTCGTTCGCCATTATCTGCTGGGGCTGGGAAAGGCGCATAACGCGGTTGTTCTGAACGTGCAGAACCTCCATATCCTTATCGAACTTGCCGCTGCATATTCTCATGAATGCAATTCTGTCGCGGTGAGCCTTGTTCATGTTCGCCTGAATTTTGAAGATGAATGCAGAGAAATTCTCATCGAATGGGTCAACAATTCCGCCCTCGGTATTGCGGGGAAGCGGGGGAGTGGTCATTTTGAGGAAGTTCTCGAGGAACGGCTCTACGCCGAAATTTGTAAGCGCCGAACCGAAGAACACAGGAGAAAGCTTTCCGCTGTTAACAAGCTCTGCGTTGAATTCTTCGCTCGCGCCGTCGAGAAGTTCCACATCCTCGGTAAGTGTGTTGTAATTTTTCTCGCCGATAACGTCTGCAAGACTTGCGTCGCTGAGGTCGACCTCTGTTGCAGCTACCTCGCGGGTACCGTTGTTCGCCTCGAACGAAATTATGCGGCGGTTTTCTCGGTCGTATACGCCCTTAAATTCCTTGCCGGAACCGATTGGCCAGTTAACGGGATAGGTCTTTATGCCAAGCTCGTTTTCAATTTCTTCGAGCAGGTCGAACGGATTGCGGCTTTCGCGGTCCATTTTGTTTATAAATGTGAAAATAGGTATATTGCGCATAACGCAAACCTTAAAGAGTTTGCGTGTCTGATTTTCTACGCCCTTTGCAG
>CAVIFG010000214.1:729-4341 GCA_963641955.1 Escherichia coli | reverse complement strand
GTAGGCGGCAGACCCGTTATTCTCGAGGCGGAGCCCCCCGAATTAAACGACATTGCGTGCAGAAGAATTGCGTTTTACGAGCGGCTCGGGTACAAGCTCAATCCGCATGAATATTATCAGCCGCCCTATCGCCCCTACGGAAAGCCGGTGCGGCTGGTGATAATGTCCGCGCCCGCCGCGCTTTCGGAGGAGGAATTTTTTAAGGCGCGCACCATCCTCTACCGCGACGCATACGAGGTCGGGGAATACTATACTCCGTGAATAGTATTTTATTAGCCTGCGCCTGTACAAAATTCCGGCGAAATTACCCGCGCGGGTCTTGAAATCTAAAGGAAAATATGTTATAATAAAATGTAAATCTATAAAATTCGATAGTTATACAGGAGATAAACTATGATACAGTACGACGAAACACGACTTGCCATGGAAGCTCTCGGTCCCGAGATAGACGAGCTTCGCGGCGCGCTGAACCTTGACGGTATAAAGATAAAGCTGGACGAGCTTGAGATGAAATCCACCGAGCCCAGCTTCTGGGACGACCCCGAAAAATCGCAGGCGATACTTCAGCAGATAGGCCAGTACAAGGCGACCATAAATTCCTTTGAGAAGCTCAAATCCAACCGCGAGGACGTCCTCACCATGATAGAGCTTGCGGAGGAAGAGAACGACGAATCCATGGTCGACGAGGTAAACGCCCTCGCCGAAACAGTAAAGACCGAGCTTGAGGAGCAGAAGCTTGCCACCCTCATGACCGGCGAATACGACAGCTCCAACGCCATCCTTTCGTTCCATGCCGGCGCCGGCGGAACGGAAGCGCAGGACTGGGTGTCCATGCTGCTGAGAATGTACACCAAGTGGGCGGACAGACACGGCTTCAAGACCGAGATACTCGATATCCTCGACGGCGAAGCTGCGGGTATAAAGAGCGCCTCCATCCACATTCAGGGCTTCAACGCCTACGGCTTCTTAAAGTCCGAGCACGGCGTTCACAGACTTGTCCGCATTTCCCCGTTTGACGCTTCCGGCAGACGCCAGACCAGCTTCGCCAGCGTTGAAGTTATGCCCGAAATCGAAAAGGACGTAAGCGTTGACATTCGTCCCGAGGATATCGAAATGGAAGTATTCAGAGCCAGCGGCGCGGGCGGTCAGCACATCAACAAGACATCCTCAGCGGTAAGACTTATCCACAAGCCCACGGGAATCGTCGTTGCCTGCCAGACGCAGAGAAGCCAGGTGCAGAACCGTGACTTCGCGATGAAAATGCTGATGTCAAAGCTGGTTGAGATCAAGGAGCGCGAGCACCTCGACAAGATAAGCGATATCAAGGGCGAGCAGCTCAAGATAGAGTGGGGCAGCCAGATACGCTCCTATGTATTCATGCCCTACACCCTCGCAAAGGACCACAGAACCGGCTTTGAAAGCGGCAACATTCAGGCTGTTATGGACGGCGATATCGACGGCTTCATCAATGCATACCTCAAGGCGAAGAGCCTCGGCACTATATAAAATATGAACAAAAACGACATTGTAACGCTTGAAATTTCCGCCCTCACCAACGAGGGAAACGGCGTCGGGCGGCACGAGGGGATGGCGGTGTTCGTCCCTGCGGCGGCGGTGGGGGATGTGATTTCCTGCCGTATCGTCAAGGTGCTGAAAAGCTATGCTTTCGGGCGGATAGAGGAGATAGTCACCCCGTCCCCCGACCGCATTGACGTTGACTGTCCCGTTTATGCAAGGTGCGGCGGATGTTCGTTCAGGCATATTTCCTATGCGGCGGAACTCCGCGCGAAAGAGGGCTTCGTCCGCGACGCGTTTTCGCGCATCGGCGGGCTTTCCCCCGAATTTATGGAGATACGCGGCAGCGACAGCGTGGACGGATACAGAAACAAGCTGCAAATTCCCGTTTCGCGGGAGGACGGCGCGGCGGTGTGCGGGTTTTATTCCGCGCGGAGCCATCGCGTGGTTCCCGTTGAAAAATGCCTGCTTCAGCCCGATGTTTTCGCGGAGATTACGAAGTTCGTGATGCAGGCGGCGGAGCGGCTTCGCATAAGCATTTACAACGAGCCGAAGCACGAGGGTGTGCTTCGGCATATTTTCCTGCGCAAGGGGCATTACAGCGGGGATATCTGCCTGTGCCTTGTTGTCCGCAGAAAGGTTCCCGAGCTGTCGAAGCTGGCGGCGGAGGTTACCGAAAAATTCCCGCAGATAACGGGAGTGGTACTCAATATCAACCCCGACAGGACGAACGTTATCCTCGGCGAAAAGGAGATCATCCTGCGAGGAAAAGCGGCGGTTTCCGACACAATGTGCGGTGTAAAAGTTGAAATTTCCCCCTCGGCTTTTTATCAGGTGAATACCCCCGCGGCGGAAAACCTCTACGCACAGGCGCGGGAATTTGCCGAGCCTGCGGGAAAAACCGTACTCGACCTGTACTGCGGCGCGGGAACGATAGGTCTGTCCATGGCGGGCGAAGCGGCGAAGATAATCGGCGCGGAAATAGTCCCCGCCGCGGTCGAGAATGCAAAACAGAACGCACAGCGCAGCGGCTTCGGCAATGCCGAATTTATCTGCGCGGACGCGGGTGAAGCCGCGCAGGCTCTCGCGGAAAAAGGCACGCGCCCCGACGTTATCGTGCTCGACCCGCCCCGCAAAGGCTGCGACGACAAGACCCTTTGCGCCTGCGCGGAGATGGCGCCCGAAAGGATAGTTATGATATCCTGCAACCCTGCAACGGCGGCGCGGGACTGCAAGCGCCTTTCGGAGCTGGGGTATTCTGCGGAAACAGTCCGCGCGTTCGATTTATTCCCGAGGACGACCCACGTTGAGTGCGTAGTGAAGCTCACAAGAAAGGCATGAAAATGACCAAGCCCATCAGAACAGCGCGGCTTCTAATCCGCCCGATAGAGCCGTCGGATTTCGCGGCGGTGTACGAATACGCCCGCGACGAAAGCATAACCATGATGCTGTATTATCCGAAAACATACGAAGAAACGCAGGATTATGTAATGCGCGCCGCGGCGGAATGGCACAGCGCTTCGCCGCGGTATCTCGAGTTCATGCTGGAATACGGCGGCAGGGTCATCGGCGGCTGCGACCTCGATGTGCTCGGCGGCGGAACTTATGAAATAGGCTGGGAGCTTAACAGGGCTTTCCGCGGCATGGGTTTCGGCTCGGAGGGGGCTTCGGCGGTGCTCGGGTACGCTTTCGGGACGCTCGGCGCGGAAAGGGTAGTGGCGCACTGCGACTGCCGCAACGCCGCTTCCGAAAATGTGATGAAGAAGCTCGGCATGAAGCTTTCCGACAGCACGCAGACCCGCCGCTACAGGAATGGTACCGTTTCGGGGGAGTTGGAATATTCCATCTCGGCGGACGAATATTGCAAATAAAAATCGCCCCTGCGAATTTCGCAGGGGCGTAATTATGTTACAGCGAATTACTCAAACGAATCCTCTTCATCGCGCGCCGCAAACAGCTCAACAAGCTTCTGCATTTCTTCCTCGGTGAGGGAAACGCCCTTGCTCATGCGGGTGTGGTCGGGGGACCAGTCGCGGATGTCGAACTTGGGTTCGCGGTCGTTCCAGCTTACAAGATTGAGTTCGCGGGTCCAGCCGC
>CAVIFG010000214.1:0-719 GCA_963641955.1 Escherichia coli | reverse complement strand
TTCCTTGGTTATTTCAAATGTGATTTCTGCCATGTCAGTTCTCCTTTGCTTCCTCGGGGGCGGTTTCGGCGGATTTTCCGCGTTTAGGCTCCTTCGGTACTTTTTTCTTCTTGATTTTTGTGCTGTCCGCAACGACGACGCCGTCGTAGACCGCGTAGTATTTTGGCGGGATAAGCTTGTTCATGTGGAGCTTTCCGAAGAACCATCCCTTGAACGAAAGTTTTTCAAATATCCCGTTAAGATATGTATTTATATGGTTGCGGTCGGTCTTTCCCGAGATAAGAAAATCCCGCAGGCTTGACGGCGGCTCGTATGTCACCACGAAATCAACGCTGTTTCCCGCCTTTTCGAGATTGCTCAGTCCCTCCGCGAGTTCCTCCTCTGTGGGGATCTCACGCGGCCACCAGTTCTGACCCTCGATAAGCTCGTAGGTGTCGTCGCTCTGCCCGCCGCCGAAAGCGAACACGGTCTTTTCGGCAATTTCGTACACCTGCCCGCGCATAAGCTGGCGCAGCCGCCCGCTTATCTGCCGCGTTTTTCCGCCGCACCATTCGGTGACTTCGTATTCTTCGAGCAGGTCGTAGTTCTCGTGGGAGCCTTCTACGAACAGCACGTTGTACGGCAGCTTTCCTATTTTTTTCAGCAGCTTCTTTTCTTTCTTGCTGCCGTCCCATATGAAGCCGAAATCGCCGCAGACGATCAGCGCGTCGTTCTTGCGC
>CAVIFG010000213.1:0-4371 GCA_963641955.1 Escherichia coli | reverse complement strand
GTCTATAACGGAACTGTTTACGCCGCTGACCTGCTGAATTTCGTCAATACAGCCGCAGTCGCCCGAATCAATGGCTTCCTTTAGCTTGTACGCCGCAGTTTCTCCACAGCCGGGCACCGCTAAAAACGGCAGGCGGATGTTTCCGTCCTCGACGTGGTATGTTACCGCGTTGGAAAGCTTCGCGTCGACGGGAAGAAGCTTTATTCCGCGAAGCATAAGTTCAAGCACAAGCTGCAATGCCGCAAGCTTGAACTTGTCCTTGCCGGTTTCGCCCTTTCCGCTTCCGGAATCGCTGTCGCTGTCAGGCTGGGCGTCGCCGAAGCTTGTCTTGGGGGAAAGCTCGCGGATACGCTGCATTATCGCGCCCTTGCCTTTCATGATAACGTCAAGCTCGAGATTTTCTGTGTGCTTTGTGAGCGTTGCCGCGTAGAATTCGCAGGGCTTGTAGATCTTAAACCAGCAAAGCTTTATCGCCGCAGTTACATATGCCGCCGCGTGAGCCTTAGGGAACATATACTGGATTTTCTTACAGCTCTCGACATACCATTCGGGGACGTTGTTGTCCTTAAATGCCTGATAAATCGTGTCGTCAAAGAGCTTCTTTGCGTTACCCTTTCGGGTTATCTCCATTATCTTGAACGCAAGGCTGGGGTCAAGTCCCTTGTGCATAAGGTAAACCATGATGCTGTCACGCGTACCGATAACCTCGGAAATCGTGCAGGTGCCGTTTGCGATAAGATCCTGCGCGTTGCCTGTCCATACGGCGGTACCGTGCGAAAGACCCGATATCTGGAGCAGGTCGGAGAAGCACTTCGGACGTGCTTCGGTAAGCATCCCCATTGCGAAGCTTGTGCCGAATTCGGGAATGCCGTAGGTTCCGCAGGGGGCGCCGAGTTCCTCCGCCTTTATGCCGAGCGGCTCGGTGGATGTGAACAGCTCGTAAACCTTGGGATCGGATGTGGGGACGTCGGCTATCTTCATGCCCGTCATATCCTCGAGGTGCTTGTACAGCGTGGGCACATCGTGACCCAGCTCGTCAAGCTTGAGGATTGTATCATGCAGCGCGTGGAAGTCGAAGTGGGTGGTTATCATGTCGCTTTCGGTCTTATCGGCGGGGTGCTGGACGGGTGTGAAGTCATAAACCTCGTGGTCGTTAGGTACAACGACCATTCCGCCGGGGTGCTGCGACGTGGTTCTCTTTACACCTGTGCAGCCGAGGGCAAAGCGCATTATTTCAGGCTCGCTGAAGGATATGCCGCGCTCCTCGCAGTATTTGAGCACGAAGCCGCGGGCGGTCTTGTCCTGAACGGCGGAGATGGTACCCGCCTTGAATACGTGGTCCTTACCGAAAAGTTCTTCGGTGTAGCGGTGTACCTTGCCCTGAACTTCGCCCGAGAAATTAAGGTCGATATCAGGCGCCTTGTCGCCCTTGAAGCCAAGGAATGTTTCAAACGGGATGTCGTGGCCGTCGCGTATCATATCCGTGCCGCAGTTCGGGCAGTTTTTCTGCGGGAGGTCAAATCCCGAGCCGACGGAGCCGTCGGTAATAAATTCGTTGTATCTGCACTTGGGGCAGCGATAGTGCGGCGCAAGGGGATTTACCTCGGAAATACCAGACATTATCGCAACGAAAGACGAACCTACTGAACCTCTCGAGCCGACGAGATATCCGTTATCTTCGGAGTATTTAACAAGCTTCTGCGCGATCATGTACAGAACTGAGAAGCCGTATTTTATGATGGCGTCAAGCTCCTTTTGCAGGCGCTTTTCAACTATCTCGGGCAGTTCGTCGCCGTACCATGCGTGCGCCCTTGTCCAGCAGAGATCCTGCAATTCCTGCTCCGCGCCGTCGATGGACGGCGTGAATGTTCCCTTGGGGATAGGGCGTATCTCGTCGGATATCATATCCGCGATGAGATTTGTGTTCTTTATGACCACTTCATGTGCCTTTTCCGCGCCGAGGTACTCGAATTCCTTCATCATTTCCTCGGTGGTGCGCAGGTACAGCGGAGCCTGATTGTCCGAGTCCTTGTAACCCTGTCCCGCCTGCAAGATCGTGCGGTAGAACGAGTCGCCGGAGTTCATGAAATGCACGTCGCAGGTTGCAACGCAGGGCTTTCCGAGTTTATCCGCAAGCGCGACGATTTTTCTGTTGAGATCCCGCAAAGCTTCGTCATCGGGCACTCTTCCCTCGCGGACAAGGAACTCGTTGTTGCCGATAGGCTGTATTTCAAGATAATCGTACAGCGAGGCTATCTTCTCGATATCCTCCTCAGGCTTGTTGTCAAGTATCGCGCGGAAAAGCTCGCCCGCCTCGCAGGCGCTTCCGATGATAAGCCCCTCGCGGTGCTTCTCAAGTTCGGAGAGGGGTATTCTCGGCTTCTTGAAGAAGTAGTTGAGGTTGGACATGGAGATCAGCTTGTAAAGATTTTTCAGACCGACTGCGTTCTTTACAAGGATTATCATGTGGTACATCGGCAGTTTCTTCGCGTCGACGCTGCCGATAAGACCGTTCAGGTCGCCGAGGGTTTCAAGCTTGCCAAGCTTTGATGTGTTGGAGATAAGGCACTTGAATATTTCGGCGAGCATTTTTGCATCGTCTATCGCGCGGTGATGGTTGAAGCTGCCGAGCTTGTATTCCTTTGCGACCGTATCCAGCTTGTGATTTTTAAGGTTGGGCAGAGCCGCGCGGCAGAGCATAAGCGTATCAACAAAGCTGAATTTGTATTCTATCCCCGTGCGGTTTGCCGCCGCGCGGATAAAGGATGTGTCAAATCCTGCGTTATGCGCAACGAGCACGCCGCTGCCCGCAAAGGCGATAAATCTTTCAAGCGCTTCCTTTTCGAGCGGAGCGTCCGCGACCATATCGTCAGTTATGTGGGTAATCTCGGTTATCTTTTCGGGAATATGCCGCTCGGGATTTACGAAAAGCTGGAATTCCTCGACGATCTCCATATTGCGGAGCTTTACCGCACCGATTTCGGTTATGCGCTCGGTTTCGGCGGAAAGTCCCGTTGTTTCAAGGTCGAATACGATGATATCGTTATTTATTGGGTAATCGCAGCAGCCCGAAGCCAGCGCGCCGCTGTCGTTTACGAAATACGCTTCAATACCATAGATTATCTTAAATTCTCCGCCGTTCTTGCGGATTTTCTCGACGGTATTCATGGCTTCGGGGTATGCCTGCACGTTGCCGTGGTCGGTGATGGCTATTGCCTTATGACCCCACGAATATGCCATGTTTATAAGGTCGGCGGCGGGGGTTATCGCGTCCATATCCGACATATTTGTATGCATATGCAGCTCGACGCGCTTCTCCTCGGAGTTATCGTGGCGCATCTGATTGAGCTTTATGGAAGCGATGGAGAAAGGACGGACAACAAGGTTTTTCGTGAAATTATCTATTTCGAACTTGCCCGAAACAAGTATCGCCTTGCCGGATTTGAGGTTGTCCTTTACCATGTCGGTATTAGTTGCGGGGGTGATTATCTTGAACATATGCGCGGAGGTGTTGTCGCTGAAATACACGGTGTAGATGAGTGTATTTCCATCGCGGGACACCTTTTCTTCCGTGTAGAATATCTTGCCCCAGAAAGTAGCGATGTCCTGATCGCCGTATGCCCCAGACATGGGAGAAGGCGGATCGAAATTGCCCTTGCCGTAGAAAAGCTTCGCCTGCGGGTCGAATTCCTCCATTTCAAACGGAAGCGTTATTTCCTTTGCTTCCTCAAGGAACTGCGGACGCCTGCCGCCGTTGCCACCGTTTCCGCCGCTGCGGAAGCCGCCGCCACCGCCCTGCCATTTAGGCTGCTCTGCGGGCGCGGTTTCGGTAACGACTACCTTGGGCACGGGCACGCTCTGCTCCTGCTTGAGATAATCGGCAACATCAAGCTCGGACTGCGACGACAGCACCACCTTGATATTCTTATCGAAAAATCCACGGACGAAATTTTCTATCTTCTTGTCCATTTCAAGCCCGAGCAGCAGCTTCTGCCCGCCAGTCTTGAGGGTAATTTCGTATGTAAAGCCGTCGTCGCTTATTTCCGCGCCGTCGAAATATCCGTTGACGGACGCGTTTTTCTGCTTGATAAGCTCGATTATCTGGAAAATGTAATCGGCGTTGAAAAGCGAGCTGTGGTACTTCGGGTATATCGTCACGTCGGCGCCGCCAAGCACCGCGGAAATCTTCCCCGCCGCTTCGGAAAGCTCGGCGGTGGTAACAAGTACATCCATGCCAAGGCTGATGTTCATGGTGTTCTTCGCCTCGGTGTAGACAATTTTCAGCACCTTTCCATCGGCGATGCACTGCGGAAAATCAATGTTTTCAAACAGCAGTTTTAATGGTGCAGGCATTGATCAACGTCCTTTCTG
>CAVIFG010000212.1:0-4374 GCA_963641955.1 Escherichia coli | reverse complement strand
GATGCAGCGTATTATCTCGCCGTTAATGCCTACGATATACTGCGAGGATGTCTTTGCAGCCGAGTTTGCTGTAAAAAATAACGCCAGCCTGTCCGCCGATGCGCCGCAGTCGCCCGTGTAATGTACGCAGATACGCTTCGGGGTGGATTTTGTGCCGGGGCGGTTGTATTTGCCCGCGGGGATAAGCTTATCGGTTATCGTCATTATCGTCACCACCCTTGTTTGCGCCATCAGCAAGACCTTCTCCGATGGTATAGCCGATTACCGCCGCCGTTGCCATAATACAGCCACTGACGGTCTGCGCCACCTCGTCACCGCCGCCAAAAGCAAGTATCAGACCCGATACCAGTGCCGCTACGGATACCCACCACTTACGGCTTGTGAGTTTTCTTTTCCAGTCGATTTTCATAATTTTCCCTTCTTTGGTTTTCTCTACCATAACCATACACTCATTGTACAGCGATGTAGCCACATCGTTGCCGCCGAACGCGTGGTATGCCTTGTACGCCCGCGTGAGCGCCTCTTTAGCGTACAGCGGGCAAAATCCCTTGTCTTTGTACTTGTCGTGCGAGCGGATTATTTCCGCGCGGAGCAGGCACTGCAAGCCGTTTGCAATACTATCGGCACGTTCATCCTTTCTGTAATTTTTGCATGACCACCTTTTTAAGGGAGTTTTATTATTTGAGGCAACTTTCACCGGCACATAAACAAATCAGCGCATTTCACCCGAAATGCGCCGCATTTTTATAATACCGCCACTTATTGTTCAGTTATGCGCCAGCCCTTTTTCAGAATAATCCTTCTGTAAACCATCACCGCCGCAAAACCGACAACAGTTCCGAGTACCGCCCCCGCAAGTACATCCGATGGAAAGTGTACATAAAGATACACACGGGAAAACGCAATCACCGCAGCAAGCGGAATTGCAACGAACCCAAGCTTTCTCTTAGCGGCCGTGAGAACAAACGCCGCCGCTGCCGATACGGATGTGTGGCTCGAGGGAAACGAAAATCCCGACGGCGCACTTATTATCAGCTCAATTTCTTCCTGCCGAAACGGCCGCGGCCTTGCCGCAAGGTGCTTTATAAGCACCTCACCCAGCAGGAAATCCGCCGCCACCGCCGCAAGAAGTACAACACCGTACCCGCGATACTTTTTGAAAAAAAGAAGCACTATCCCCGCTGCTATCCATATTCCGCCGCCGCTGCACAGCATCGACGCCGCAGGCATGACCGCGTCAAGAAAACCGCAGGACATTTTTTCGTGCACCAGGTTTATCAGCGTCCAGTCAATATTCTGAACAAATTCAAGCATGAGATCACCCCGTTTACTGCCAGATCGCCATCATCAGCGTTCCCGCAACGATAAGCAGAAGCCCTGCCAGCGCCTTTTTGGAAAGCCGCTCCTTGAACACAATGAACGAAAATACTACCGTAACAACTATGCTCAGCTTGTCGATGGGCACTACAACGCTCGCGGGGCCGTCCTGAAGCGCCTTGTAATAGCACAGCCACGAAGCGCCTGTTGCAACGCCCGAAAGGCAGATAAACAGCAGTTCGCTGCGCGGGATGTTGCGCAGGGTGTGCTGCTTGCCTTTTACAAACACAATGAGCCATGCCATAACAAGCACCACCGCCGTGCGTATCGCTGTGCCCAGGTTGGATTCAACACCTTCTATTCCGACCTTACCGAGAATAGATGTAAGGCTTGCGAACACCCCCGAAAGAATTGCGTAGATGAACCAGCCTTTTTTGATAGTCTTTTCTTCATCAGTGCGCTTCTTTTCTATCATGAGGAACGTGCCCGCGCCTATCAGGATAACGCCAACACCCTTCAGCGGTGTGATGGCTTCCTGCAAAAATATCAGCGCCAGAAGTATCGTAAGTATCGTGCTGGATTTGTCTATCGGCACGACCTTATTGATATCCCCCATGCCAAGCGCCTTGAAATAGCACAGCCACGAAGCGCCCGTCGCAAGTCCCGACAGCACAAGGAATATCCATGTCTTTGCGCCTATCTGCGTAATCTGCGGCGCAGAGCCGACAATAAACACCATTATCCACGAAAATATCAGCACGACTATCGTGCGTATCGCGGTGGCAGCGTCAGAATCGGTCTTTCGTATTCCGCATTTTGCGAGGATAGACGTTACACCCGCAAAGAATGCCGAACCAATTGCAAACAAGATCCACACAAAAAATCACTTCTCCCCTGTTTTTGCACGCGCCGCCAATACGTTTGCCGAAATGGCTTCAACGGCGTTTTCTATTTTGAAAGGCTTTGAAAGATGAGCATTCATGCCTGCTTCAAAGCACCTCTGCGCATCCTCTTCAAAAGCGTTGGCGGTCATAGCGATGATGGGGATAGTTTTTGCGTCAGCCCTTTTGAGGGAACGTATCTGCCTTGTGGCGGCAAGCCCGTCCATAACGGGCATCATAATATCCATCAGTATTGCGTCGAATGTGCCCGCGGGCTTTTCGGAGAATACATCCACAGCCTGCTGTCCGTCCTGTACAAGCGTTACTTCCGCGCCCTCGTCGGACAGAAGCATCTGCGCTATCTCGGCGTTAAGCTCGTTGTCCTCGGCAAGCAGCAGAGAATAACCGCGTATGCTGCTTGCCGTGGTCGGATTTTTGACATTTTCCCTCGGCTCGTCCGCTATCTCGAACGGGATAGTCACCGTGAAAGTGCTCCCCTCGCCCTCTGTGCTGTCCACAACGATTGTGCCGTTCATTTTTTCGACAAGCGTTTTTGTGATGGACATACCCAGTCCTGTGCCCAGATATACGCTTCTCGCGTCGGAATGCTCCTGCGCGAAAGGCTCAAATATGTGCCCGATAAATTCCCTGCTCATTCCTATGCCGGTATCGGATATCGTCCACCTGTATGTAACCACCCCGTCGGAAACGCCGATCTCCTTGAATTTTGTGGTTATGCTGCCGTCAGGCTTGTTGTACTTGATACAGTTGCTGTAAATATTCAGGAATATCTGCCGCAGGTGCAGTGCGCTTCCGTAAACATACGGATATTCCAGCTCGGTCGGGTCGAAGCCGGGAGCAAACCCCATTTTTATGCCCGCTTCTCCGGCGCGCTGTTCGGCGATGGTCATTATATCCACCGCAAGCCGATGAAGGTCGACTTCATCATGCGCAAGCGTCACCTCGCCGCTCTCCAGCTTGCTCATCTGAAGCACATCGTTGATGAGCGACAGCAGATGGTTCGCGGAAACGAGCATTTTCTTACGGTTGCTTTTGATAAGCTCTGCGTCGTCGGAATGCTTTTCGTTTATCTCAAGCAGGCCGATGATACCGTTCAGCGGGGTTCGGATATCGTGGCTCATGCGGGAGAGAAAGCTTGTCTTGGCGGCGTTGGCGCGGTTTGCTTCTTCTACGGCGCGGCTGAGGCGCTTCTGATATTCCAGCTCCCTGCGCTTTTCGTCGTCGACATCCCGCACGGTGGCAACGAATGCCGTCACCTTTCCGCCGATCCTCCTGTGCTCTACTATAACAAGCTGGCACCACTTCTGGCGGAAATCCGTGAAGTACATACTTATCTGTCCGTTTTCGGGAAGCTCCTCGGAAACTCTGTCGAAATCAATGAATTTCATAAATTCATCCCGATAATCCCCTGACACGAATCTGTCGCGGATGAGCACGGCGGTTTTCGAAGCGGATCTGCCCCGAACCACCGCTGCGGACATATAATCGGGAATCTGAAGCACCTCGAACGTATCCCTAGCGATATCAACCTGAAAAACCAGTATGCTGGTTTTGGTTGCCGCCTTGTACATATCAGTGTAAAGCATTCTGCTGATATTTGTGCGGGTGTTCTTCTGATTTATGCAGACTCCGATGACCAGCGCAAGCAGGGAATCCACGGCGTCGCGCTGGATGGTTTCGGGCGGGCAGAATATGAATTCCAGCACAAGCATAATGATATACGCAGTCAGCGCGGCGGTGATGTTGTCCCTCGGATAAGAGTTGAACAGCGAAGTTATCACGACGAACGTAAGGCAGCATATAACTCCCGGCAGCTCATTCTGTATGATGATATCATAGAAAAACGCAACGGCATACCATATTGTATTAAAACCGGTGCATAAAGCATACGACACCTTTACGGCGTCCTTTTTTGTGACATCCTTGGGAATGGCAAGCATAAGCACGACGATAAGCGCCGCCGCAACCAAATACGGTATCAGCACGGGATCAGCAAATCCGTTCATGCTTCCCCTCACCACCGCCATTGCAAGCAGCAGCGGTAAGCTCAGGATGCAGTAAACCTTGATGGCGTCGATATTTTCGGTCGCAAGGGCAATATTATAATCCGCAAAGGCGTTGTACTGCGAATATTGCTCTTCGTCAAGCCCAAGCC
>CAVIFG010000211.1:0-4381 GCA_963641955.1 Escherichia coli | reverse complement strand
GAAATATATAGTATAATATCAGCATAAGAAATGTTAAGGAGAGATCACTATGGATTTAGAACATCTTACTCTTTTAGACGTTATAGACAAGGGCACGCTCCAGTCCCTGCAGGACGCTTTTGCGGACGCGACAGGCATGGCAGCCCTTGCGACAGATGACACGGGTGCAGTCACCCACCTCAGCAATCCCACCGAATTCTGCATGAAGTACACGAGAAAATCCCACGTCGGCGCAGACCGCTGCAACCAGTGCGACCTCCGCGGCGGCGAAGAGGCTTCCCGCACCGGCAGACCCTCGGTATACTTCTGCCACGGCGGACTTGTTGATTTCGCGGCGCCTATCGTCATAAACGGAAAGCACATCGGCTCGCTTATCGGCGGACAGGTGCTTACCGAAGCCCCGGATGAGAACAAGTTCAGAAAGATCGCCAAGGAAATAGGCGTCGACCCCGACGACTACATAGCGGCCCTCAGAAAGGTCCCGATCGTTCCCAAGGAAAAGGTGGACGCTGCCGCAGAGCTGCTGTATCAGATAGCTAACTCGCTGTCCACAGCAGGCTATCAGCAGGCGATAACCCTCGAAAAGATGGAGAACGACAAGGCAGAGGCTGCCAAGCTCGGCGCTTCCGTTTCGGGCATAGTTGACAGGATAAACACCGTGGACAAGTCCATCAAGGCGCTTGAGAGCAGCTTTGCCGCCATCAAGGAAGCCGCAGCGACATCCGCAAAGGCTGTCGACAACACCGACGGCATCGTAAAGACCATCGAGAACGCTTCCACCCAGCTCACCCTTATCGGCTTCAACGCCTCCATCGAGGCGAAGCGCGCAGGCGCTGCGGGCGCAGGCTTCAACGTTATCGCGCAGGAGGTCCGCACCCTCGCCGACAAGAATACCAAGCAGGCGGGCGAGATCGAGAACACCCTCAACGGCATCAAGAAAGCGATGAACGACATCAACAACCAGATAAAGACCGTCTATGCGGGCATCGAAAAGACCGCCGCAGAGATAGAGGCGCTGGCTTCCATCGTCGAGGATACCGTTAAGACAAAGTGATCTGTGCACAGGGCGTATGCCTTAAAATCGAATACACAGGAATAGATCAGAAAGGATGATCATCATGGCAAATCGTTTTATTCTTAATGAAACTTCCTACCACGGAAAGGGTGCGGTTTCCGCCGTTGCCGACGAAGCAAAGAACAGGGGCTTCAAGAAGGCATTCGTATGTTCCGACCCCGACCTTATCAAGTTCGGCGTTACAAAGAAAGTGACCGACGTCCTTGACGCGGCTTCGCTTCCTTACGAGCTTTACAGCGATATCAAGCCCAACCCCACCATTGAGAATGTTCAGCACGGCGTTGAAGCATTCAAGAAGAGCGGCGCGGACTACATCGTAGCCATCGGCGGCGGCTCCTCCATGGATACCGCAAAGGCTGTCGGAATTATAATCAACAACCCCGAGTTCGCGGATGTAAGAAGCCTTGAGGGCGTTGCTCCCACAAAGAAGGCAGCAGTTCCGATCATCGCCGTTCCCACCACCGCGGGCACCGCTGCGGAGGTAACCATCAACTACGTTATCACCGATGTTGAGAAGGACAGAAAGATGGTATGCGTTGACCCGCATGACATCCCGATCGTTGCAGTCGTTGACCCCGATATGATGAGCTCAATGCCCAAGGGACTTACCGCTGCAACAGGTATGGACGCGCTGACCCACGCCATCGAGGGCTACATCACCAAGGCTGCATGGACGCTGTCCGATATGTTCCACCTCAAGGCTATCGAGATCATCTCCAACTCCCTGCGCGGCGCCGTTGAGAACACCGCCGAGGGACGCGAGGGCATGGCTCTCGGTCAGTACATCGCCGGCATGGGCTTCTCCAACGTAGGTCTGGGTATAGTTCACTCCATGGCACACCCGCTGGGCGCGCTGTATGATACTCCCCACGGCATCGCGAACGCCATCATCCTCCCGACAGTTATGGAGTACAACGCTCCCATGACCGGCGAGAAGTACCGCGACATCGCAAAGGCAATGGGCGTAAAGGGCACCGAGAACATGACTCAGGACGAGTACAGAAAGGCTGCCGTTGACGCTGTAAAGAAGCTCGCCGCAGACGTAGGCATCCCCTCGAACCTCAAGGATATCGTAAAGGCAGAGGATATTCCGTTCCTCGCACAGTCCGCTTACGACGACGCCTGCCGCCCCGGCAACCCGAGAGATACCTCTGTTGAGGAGATCGCGGAGCTTTATAAGAGCCTTATCTGATTGATCAATTAAATAGTTAGAGCCGTCGGTTTTGCGCCGACGGCTCATTTTATTCATCGTTATTTTCCTCGGCGTTCCTGCTTTCCTCCGCCGCACGCCGATAGCTTATCGCTTTAAGCTTGCGTATGCGGGAGTAAACAAACGCCCCTGCCACGAGGATTATCTCGCATACCGTCTGCCAGAGCCTTGCCGCCACGGATATCAATACTGCGTATTCCGTCGGCATTATCAGCGACAGCCCCCATACCATTATGCCCTCTTTAACACCGATACCGCTGGGCGCGAATATCGCGAGTATGCCCATTATGGTGGAAATTCCCCACACTCCCGCGCAGTACAGCAGGTGCTCCGCGCCGATGTCGGGATAAACCGACCGCGCCAGCATGAAAAATCCCGCCCCCGCCACAAGGCAGTTGCAGATGAACAGCAGCACGGCTTTCAGCATCTGCGGGTATTTCATCGGTATCTTCAGGTCTTTCTTGAACAGCTTCCCGAGCAGTCCCAGCGCGAAATTTATCACCGCGGGGTGAATGCACACGAAAAACACGACTATCAGCCCGATGACCGCCCACCTGTAGTTTTCCAGCAGGTCGTTCGGGAAAAACAGAAGCGACACGATAAACAGCATCGCCGCCCCCAGCAGCGTGCAGATGTTCTCAAGGAAAAAGCACACCGTCACCTTGGAAAGCGGAGCGTTGTCCTCCTTGTAGTAGGTGAGCCGTGCGGCGAGCATAAACACCTTGCCGGGTATGTACTTGCCCGGGATGGAGAGCAGGTAGCTCGTCACCGCCTTTTCGTATTTAACGGAGCAGCCGTTTATAACGGTGAGATAATGCCACAGCGAAGCCAGCAGCACCGTGTAAATCATGAAAAGCAGCGCGGACACCACGAAAATCACGGGGTCAAGCCCCTGTATCTTCGCGAAATCATCCTTGTTCTTTATAAAATACCATACAATGAAAAACACCGCCGCGGCGCCGAATATCGCCTGTATAATGCGCAGGACGGTGTTTTTGTTTATCTTCTTTTTCATATTCCGAATACTCTGCGCCGTCAGTTCGCCTTGGGGGTCTTTTTGACCTTTATCTTGAAATGCTTACCGCATTTTCTCGCGAGGATATCGCGGAGCTGCATGGGAGTTCCGCGGAGGAACTGCGTTTTGTCGCAGATTATCGTTTCGGTGCTCTTTCCGTTTTCGTCCACGGGGAAGAGGTAGAAGCTGTGGGCGCATTCCACCGCCTGCGCGATGTTTTTGTACGGTATCGAAGTGCGCACCGCGTCGGTATCCTCGGTGATAACGGAGGTCCTCGCGATGGATTCGCCGTCGGCGTCCACCTGCTGCTTCTGCGGTACCGCTGTTGTCACGGTGAGCTGTATCTCCTCGTCGCCGAAATCAGCGTTGATTATCTTGTTGTAATATCCCTCCAGCGCGTCCGCCTGCTTGTTAAAGTAGTGTATGCGCATATTGTGCGGGAGCGTCGCGAAGATAAGGAAGATAACGCCGAATATCGCCGTCAGCCCCCATTCCGAGCACCACACCGCCGACAGCATGATAAGGAAGAAGAACGCCGCCGCGTAATAGCAGAACGTCTGGAACGGCTTTACGCGCAGCAGGTACAGGAAGTCGGAGTAGGCGCGGATGCGCGCCATGGTGCATTCCGTTTCGCAGACGGGGGTGCCGGTTTCCTCGCGGCTGTCTGCGTTCAGCTCTGCAAGCAGCTTGGTGAGCTTCTGCTCGGTGGACTGGAGCATTTCTTTTTTTCTCTGTCTGAATGTCATTTATGTTTCTCCTTTGCGGATAGTCGATTATATACCAAAATGGATAACGAATTTATTTTCCCTTTCGGCTTTTTGTAAAAGCTCTGACAGCTCCCGCAGCCCATTCTTTTCGGAAACGACGGAACGAAATCTGCCGAGGGAAGAAGGCGGGATGAGGGTTATCCCGCAGTAGATAAGCCCTTTCTCGGGTATATCAACAGAGTGGCTGAATGTGTCGATATCATCAAATTGGTCAAGGATGTTTTCGATGTAAATATCGTCGACGCTGATACAGTTATATTTCTCGGGTTCGTATTTGTCGAACCGTTTTCCGTGTAACGGGGCTGTGTTCATTA
>CAVIFG010000210.1:0-4410 GCA_963641955.1 Escherichia coli | reverse complement strand
GTGTCAAAAGGAAGCGAAAACCAATACGCTACGCGGAAATTTTAAAGGTTTTTCGCGGCTTTATTATATCCAGTTATCATTTATCCCCTTTGCCATGCGGCAGAGCGGGGTCGCGTAGAAATAATTCCCGCCGAAGAACTCCCTCGGGGCGCCCTCGGAAACCACCTCTCCGTTGAAGAGAAGCCCGCACCTGTCCGCGCATTCCGCCGCGAACGATGTGTCGTGCGTCACCGCAAGCACAGCCGCGCCACCCGCCGCTATACTCCGCAGCAGCGCCGAAAGCTGCTTTTTCGAAAGCGCGTCCATGCCCTTTGTCGGCTCGTCCAGAAGCAGCACGTCGGGCTTGTTGTAAAGCAGTATCGCCATTGCAAGGCGCTGGCGCTCGCCCCCCGAAAGGTCGAGCGGGTTCGTGCCCGACGAAGCGGTCAGACCGAAACGCGCAAGCTCGTCCTGCGCCGCCGCGGGTTCAATTCCGCGGGATGTCAGCTCCTCCAGCGCGGTATCCGCACCGAAAAGCACGCAGGGGTTCTGCGGAAGATACGCGATTTTTACGCCTTTCGATGTTTTCACCTTTCCCGAAAGCGGCTTCACTATCCCCGAAAGCGCTTTCAGCAGCGTGGATTTTCCGCTGCCGTTGCCGCCGAGCAGGGTGTAAACTTCCCCGCCGTAAAGCGATATCGACGCTGTTTTCAGCGCGTCGGGGCAGTCTTTTCCATAGCTTACCCACAGTTCCTTTGCGGTGATAAGCGGCTTGTCCGAAACATCCGCGCGCTTCTTTTCCTCGGGGGAAATTTCCGCAAGATAACTGCGGCAGAGGGCGTTGTTTCTTCCCTCCCGCACCGACAAGGGGGCGCTGCCCTGCCCGCCCGCGGCGGTGAAAATCCGCACGGAAGCGGGCATTGCTTCAAGCATGGGATGATTTTTCGGAAGCTTTTCGGTTATCTCCCGCGGGGAACAATCCGCGATGATATGCCCGCCGTCCATCACGATAACGCGGTCGGCAACGTGCATCAGCTCCTCAAGGCGATGCTCCGCAATTATTATCGTCACGCCGAAATCGCGGTTGAGCCGCACAGCCGCGTCGATAAGCGCCTGTGCAGCTATCGGGTCGAGCTGGGATGTCGGTTCATCCAGCAGCAGCAATTCGGGGTGAAGCACCGCCGCGGACGCCAGCGAAACAAGCTGCTTCTCGCCGCCGGATAATGTGGCGGTGTCGCTTTCAAAATGCTCCTCCAGCCCGAAATACTCGGCGCACTCCGCAACGCGGCGGCGCATTTCCTCGGGGGGGATTCCGACGCTCTCCGCCGAAAAAGCTATCTCGTGCCATACCTTGTCGGTGACTATCTGCGCTTCGGGGTCCTGCGCGACAAAGCCTATTTTCTGCGCGGAAACCACCGTGGGGACGTCGTTTAAGTCCTCGCCGCAGAACTGTATTTTCCCGCTGAAATTCCCGTGGGGCGCAAGCATGGGCTTCAGCAGGCGCAGCAGCGTGCTCTTCCCGCAGCCCGACATTCCGCACAGCACCGTAAAACTGCCCTCGGGCACGGAAAAGCTTATCCCATCGACCGCGGGCGAAGCGGCTTCGGGATAGGTAAACGTAATATTTTCAGCACTTATCAGCACGGCAGCCGCTCCTTTCATCATTATGTGCAAGCAGAATTTTTTCGCGAATTATCACCGCCAAGGGCATTGCGCACAGCGCTCCGAAAGAGATATACAGCGCCGCGTCCGCCGCCCCGAGCGGTATCTCCGACACGGCGGGATAATAATAAAACTCCCCCGCCCCCGAAATCATCAGCGCGGCGGAAGCAGCCGCGAATATCGCCACGAAAACCAGCATGACCATCTCCGCCGAGGTAAGACGGTACCGCGAGAAAAACGTGCGCCTTACCGTGCCGTAGCCGCGGGCGCGCATGGAATCTGCGGACGTCATCGCCTCCTCCGCGGAATATCCCATCGAGGAAGAAAGTGCGGAAAGGCATATTTTCGGGGTGATATGCCCGCCGTTTTCCGCCGCGCGGACGGAAATATACTCGCCGGTTCTGCGCACGAAAAGCGGAACAAATCGCAGCGCGCAGGAAAGCACCAGTCCCGCCGCGGGCAGTGTTCTTCCGAACAGCCAGACGTACTTATCCGACGACATGAACCTCGCCGAAACCATGCCCCACAGCACCGCCGCCGAGAGCATTATCCCGAAAGAAAATCCGTATATCAGCGCTTCCAGCGTGAATGCAGTGTCCCCGACGAAGAACAGAACCGTAACGCCGTTGTGCGAAAACAGCGGATTTGTCACCGCTATCAGCACCGCAAACAGCGGCACGAAAGCCGCCTTGCGAAGTCCCCCCGAAAGCGCCATCACAGCCGCGCCGCCGCCCAGCGATTCCGCCAGCAGAACGGGGCTGCGCGTGAATATCGTCACCACAAGCACGGCGAGGATAAACAGAAATCCCGTTACAGGATGAAGCCGCTCAAGCGTTCTCATCGAGCACTCCCCGCCGTTTCAGCTCTTTCAGAAGAGCCTCGCAGCCCTCGCACACGTCCGAATAGGTCAGCGCGAAATCCCCAGTGTACCACGGGTCGGAGATGTCCCGCGGGCTGTCGGTAAAATCAAGGAAACGGTATATTTTCTGCGCGGGGTCGCCGCGGGTGATGCGCTCCATATTGCGGATGTTCGCGCTGTCCATACCAATGAGCAGGTCGAATTTGTCGTAGTCGGAGCGGGTCATCTGCCGCGCGTGCTTGTCCGAGCAGTCTATGCCAAGCTTCGCGAGCACCGCCGCTGTGCCGCGGTGAACTCCGTTGCCTATCTCCTCGGTGCTGGTGGCGGCGGATTCGGTGGATATGCCTGTTATTCCGCGCTTTTTGAGCATATCGCGCAGGATATATTCTGCCATCGGCGAGCGGCAGATGTTGCCGTGGCAGACGAATAATATTTTGTACATCTGTGTTGTTCCTTTCAGAGGGCTTTGTATTGCGTTATTTTGCCGCATTTTGCGTACTGGTAGATTTTACATATTTGCGGTTGATTTCACAGAAACACGGCAAATCGGGGCAAATTGCGGACGTGTGTAGTAGTAAAATAGTAGTAAAAAACAGAGGTTTTACTACTAAGGATTTTGCAGATGTTTTTATTATAGCACAGAATTTCAGATTTGCATAGTACCAAAAAGAAAACGCCCTGCATAGCGCAGGGCAGAATCTTATAGCGTATTATCCCGTCACTCTGAACATCTCCCGCGTTTTCTTACCGCCAAGTTTGTCTATTTCCTTGCGTGCGTTCTCAATTTCGGCAATTCTGCCAAGCTCTTCTTGAGCGTCCTCAAGTCCGAGATGTGTGTAAGTATTCAGAGTAACACCGATGTCGCTGTGTCCCATAAGGTATTGCAGCGTTTTCGGGTTCATGCCGGATTTCGCCATATTGCTGCAATAGGTGTGGCGGCAGACGTGCGGAGTGATACTCGGCATTTGCAGGCGGTAAATCTCGTTGTACCGATTCACCATATGCTTTAATCGATGTTCCCAGTGCATTGCGACCAGCGGCATTCCATTTTTATCGTAGTACAGAAATCCCGCGTACCCATCTATTATTCGTTCGCGTTTTGGTGGTTCTCTGTCCTCAATTATGGCACGGAAGCACCCGACAACATCATCGGTGAGCGGCAGTTTTCTTGTACCAGCTTTGGTCTTGGTAGGCTCAATATGGTAAGTGCTGTCCGAAGTCCGCAGCAATTGATGGTCGATATTCAGCACTTTTTTCTGTAAATCTATATCTTTACGTGTAAGCCCGCAAAATTCTGAAATTCGCAGTCCGGTGTGAAACAGTATGTATATTGCTTCATAATATTTGCAGTAGCAATTGTCGTCGTGCACAAATTTAAGAAACCGCCGCATATCCTCGCGGCTGATGGCTTCTCTTGTAACGCTATCGTTGACCACGACACCCGCAAGCTGAAATCCGAACGGGTTCTTGTTCAGGATATCATCATCGACCGCCATCTGGAACGCAGGTCGCAGAATTCCCCTGACTGTTTTTACCGTGCTGTACCCTCTGCCGTCCTTCTGAAGTTTTATCAGAAACAGCTTAGCGTCCGAGGTTTTGATGTGCGAAATCTTTTTTGCGCCGAATTCCTCGTTTTTGAGAATATTCATAACGAAATTGTAGTTTGCCACCGTGCTGGGTCTGGAACCCGTTTTTGTGGAAAGATAACGCTCGGTGATCTCAACGACTGTGAGATTAAGTTTTTGTGGGTCAAGCTGCGATTCAATATCGCGCCCTATCTGCTTTTCAAGTTCGCGGAGTGATGGCGTAGCTTTCTTTCCTGCCGGAAGTTTATCCGTGGGTTCAAGCCGCCAGCTGTAAACGAATTTTGCTTTGTCGCCGACATAGTATTTGAATTGATACTTCCCATC
>CAVIFG010000209.1:0-4418 GCA_963641955.1 Escherichia coli | reverse complement strand
CATCAGGACTGCGCTGTCCTTTTGCTTGTTTGTATTTTAGCACAATATTCGCCAAATTGCGATGTACAGTTTGCACATTATTGCAATTTATTTTTGTTCTTCTTGCATATTTATGTATTTGTAGCAGTAAACTGCGTTCTCCGCGGCAAAGCGTTTTTCGGGGTCAGTGCAGTCGTGCCCGAGGATATCGAAAATCAGCCGCAGGCGCTTGTTCATGGTGTTCCGGTGGATATACAGCTTGTCGGCGGCACGGCTTGCATTGCAGTTCTCTTCGAAAAACCGCTCCAGCGTGATAAGCAGCTCGGTGTTGTGCTTCTGATCGTGGCTGATTATTCCGCCGAGTTCCTGCTCATAGCAGCTCCGTATAAAATCACGGTCCTCTGTTCGGAAAAGCATTTTGATAATTGCAGGGAGCGAAGCGTAATTCCTGCATTTTCTGTTGATTGGATATGCGTCTACGGCTTTTACGGTGTTCACGGCGTCGCGATAGCTTGATTTTATCGTATTTTTGGAGCTTATCTGACTGCCGAGGGCGAAGTACATATTTTTCAGCCCATATTTCTCCGAAGCCAGTGATACCAGCCTTTCGCCCGCTTCCATGAGGACGCGGACGTAATCCGGGTCGTCCGTGCCGGTGAGGGCAACGATGCGGTTTTTCTGTATATATGCTATCGGCGTGTTGAGCACATTGCACACATCGGTCAGAATATGCTGGGTGTCCTTCATCTCGGAAAGCGCGCGGTCGGGCGTGCGCATAACGGCCACGAAAGAGCGCTGCCGCAGCTTGTATCCTGCCCGTTCGATGGCGTTGAAATGGCTGCGCTCATCCTCGTCGTAACCATAGATTATATCCCGCAGAGCCTCGCCGCCGCGGCGGATATAGTGCCGCTCGGAAAACAGCATATATGCCACCGTTTTTGTGACCGTTCCTATCGGAATGCTGGCGGGCATGGTGATGATCGGAACGTCGAGCCGATCGGCTTCGTTAAGCATTTCGGTGGGAATTTCCATGAAATAATGACCTATCAGCACCAGTATTGCGGATATCTGATGCTCGGCGCAGATATCCACTATTCTGACGAGGTTCGCGGTGTCGCGCTTGACGCCCGAGCCGTAGAGTATCATCAGCTCGCGCCCCTGCACCCACGGGGTTATTTCGTCGTCCTGACAGATGTAAAACCAGCTTACGGTCTTGGACAGCCCGCCCTCTCCAGCAAGGACTTTCCAGTCCCTGGCTATATCAAGGTCAAGTATATCTTTTACGGTTATGTAATACAGAAAAATCACTCCCGCCTGAAAATAGTATGATATTAGTATATCACAGCGCGGGGCTTATTGCAATGACTTTTCTGTAAAATATCCCGCAGCTCACGAAAACGAAACCGGATCAGAAGCACCTTGCCGCGCCCGTATCCTCGCAGAAATTCGGGATATTGTACAGCACCAGCATTTCTGTTATGCCGTTTTCCCCAATATAGCTGCTGACCTTTCCCTTGAAAAACCGCATATCGATAAGGTGGGTTTCCGCGTAGTCGTCTATCACGAACTGCCCGAAAGTATTCGCGTAGGAATCCTTTATGATAAGCAGCTTCCCATCGCCGTTTCCGCTGACTTTCGTGGTGGACTGATTCGAGTTGAAGAACACCGCGTACTTGTCGCTTCCACTCAGGAATTTTTCCTCGTAAATACTGTCGGTGACGTATTCGCCGCCGTTGTAGTCCACGGTGTAACTTTCCTGTTTATAGTATGCGTCGATAGTATCATACGGCGCGAACGGGTAATTCACCTTTGAGTAGGTCGTGCCGCGGAAATCATCGCACAGCTCACGCTTCGTCCAGTCAGAGAGCGGCGCGGGGGTTTCTCCCCTGGATCGTATCCATTCCGCATAGGCATAGTACGCGCCGAGGGAAGTCCAGTGGTGGTCGGTCTTGTAGTAGATATATTCATCCTTGTGTTCGGACAGCGCGTCGGTCACATCGACCACGTCGAGTCCCTGCTTCTTCGCATATTCAATCACGGAATGCTGATCCGCGTTCGGCGCAAATGCAGGCAGCTTGTCCGAAAGAATTTCGCTTGCGGTGGGCACCAGCATTACTTTCATCGTTATCCCCTGCGCCGCAAGGTTGTCCGAAAGCGCTTTCAGGGCGGCGATGTTTTTCTTCGCCTGCTTTGCGGGGAGGGTTTCGTGCGCCTCGATAAGGTAATCGTCAGCCGCGAAGTACACCCCGTTGCTTTCGGTCTTTCCGCTGGCGCGGTCAGCGATGGTCTTTATCGTCACCCAGCCGTTGCGCCCGGGGAACTGGTCAGCGAGGTATTCCTCGATGTCGTCGCCGAAATTTCCGTCGAATATCTCATCGGCTGAGATATCCGGAAACTGTTTCAGAGTGCGCTTCTCGGTTTCGGAATAGTATTTGTCGGGAACGATAACGCTTATCCCTATTCCTGCCGCGATAAGCAGGCAGAAAAGCACGGTAATGATTTTGTTACGCATATATCCCCCTTAAAACCTGAAATACAGAAACGGATTGTACGAGCCGCTTATCAGGAACGCCACGGAAAGCACGCATATCCCCGCAACGCGGACAATATCCGCGGTAAGCAGCGCGCCCTCGTTCGCCCTTGCGGACAGCTTCCCGTAAATGCGCTTTGCCAGCGGAGTTGAAGCCACCGCGCACAGAATTATCAGCGGCAGGTAGCTCAGAAGCTGATACATCGCATTGCCGTTCACAAATCCCGCGCCGCCGCCGAACATTACTTTCAGATATTCAAATCCGCTGCTCATGTTCTCGAACGCGAACAGCACCCAGCCGAGGAGCACCGCAAGCCCCGTGTAAATATGCCCGACAAATGCAGGCGCCTTATCCAGCCATTTCAGCAGGAACAGTTTTTCGCATACGAGAAGCACCCCATAGAATACTCCCCACAGCACATAGTTCCAGCTTGCGCCGTGCCAGAAGCCCGTAAGCAGCCATACGACCGCGATGTTGCGTATCTGCTTCGGAAGCCCCTTTCGGTTGCCGCCGAGGGGAATGTAGATGTAATCCCTGAACCATGTGCCGAGGGAAATATGCCATCTGCGCCAGAATTCCGTGACGCTTCTTGAGATGTACGGGTAGTTGAAATTCTCGCAGAAATCGAAGCCGAAAATCTTTCCAAGACCTATCGCCATGTCGCTGTAGCCCGAGAAATCGAAGTATATCTGGAATGCGAATGCGATTATCCCGAGCCATGCGGCAACCGTCGTGAGCTGCGCTGCGCTCGTCCCGGAAATCGTGCTCCACAGCAGACCTATGTTGTTCGCCAGCAGTACTTTTTTGCCCAGTCCAGTAACGAAGCGCTTCACGCCCTCGCCGAAATTATCGGTGGAATGAGTGCGGCTGTCCAGCTGCTCCGCGATGTCGCGGTAGCGCACGATAGGCCCCGCGATAAGCTGCGGGAACAGCGCCACATACGCGCCGAATGAAATTATGTTCTTCTGCACCTTTGCTTCGCCGCGGTATACGTCGATCGTGTAGCTCATAGTCTGGAATGTGTAGAAAGAAATTCCGATGGGGAGCGGCAGATCAAGCAGGGGAATAGCACAGCCGAAAATCCCGTTTATCGTCCCGATAAGAAAATCGGAATACTTGAAGAAACACAGCAGTCCGAGATTTACGACAACGGAAATTATCAGCCCTATCTTCTGCTTATTCGTTCCGCGGAATTTGTCCACCAGCCGCCCGCAGGTGTAGTCCAGCGCGGTGGAGAATATCATCAGCAGGACATAAAATGGCTCGCCCCAGGCGTAGAACAGCAGGCTGAACAGAAAAAGTACTGTATTCTTTCCCTGCCGCGGCACGATGAAATACACCAACAGCACCGCAGGCAGGAACAGAAACAGGAACGACAGGCTTGAAAAGACCATTTTAATTAACCTCCGAGAACGGGCATATCGTCTTCATCGTCAAAATCATCCGTAATGTCGAAGAAGCCGCCGTCGTCGTCGCTGGAATCATCAGGCTCGGTGACTACCGCAAGGTTTTCGGGGAGCGTTCCGAAAAGCTCCTTTATCGCGTTGTCTATCTTCTCGTATTCGGAAGCAGCAAGCTTTGCCTCGTCCTCTGCGGAAGCGTTGTCGTCAGCGTTTGCGCCGCCGATGATGAATATAACAGTATCATCAAATTTGTACAGTCTTGCGCCCTCGACCTTTGCAACGCTGAAAGAATACAGTCTGCTGTAACTCAGGATCTGCGCGTAGCTTTCATTTATCAGGTCAACTGCGGTATCAGCATAGCCTGACTTGCATTTCAGCACGACAACAGAATCAGGATTGACAGAGCTTACTCTCGCCTGTTTGATCACATAATCATCGACCTGCGAAAAGTCGATCATTGATACTACTGTTGAGAACAGTTCATCTTCCGGGGCGTCAACTGTGC
>CAVIFG010000208.1:0-4425 GCA_963641955.1 Escherichia coli | reverse complement strand
ACTATGGGGGGAAAACTCTTGTTTTCCCCCCATACCCCCTTTAGCGCTTTGGAAGTTGTTTAAATTGCATTAAAATTCGTACCTGCTATATTACAAAGTTATTTTGCCTGCCTTGTGGCAATGCGGGGGCTCTGGTCTGTCGGTCAACCCCCTCTGTCGCTTCGCGACACCTCCCCCATGGGGAGATCACCCCACCCCCGCTTCCTTTTGTGTCCGCATTTTCATGGTTTTGCAAAGCAAAATCGCGGACGAATGTCCGCGAAGTGAAAATATGAGTGATTTGACGCGTTTGCGGCAAAACTTGAGGAATGCGAAAACCTGTTCGCCGCGCGGAAATTTTAATCGTTTATCGCTAGGCAATCACGCAATATCAACTATATCCACCTCTGCCGTCTGCGCCTTACTCTCCTCGTCGGAATACAAAAACTGCACGGAATACACGTCATTCCCCTGCTCGAACATAAACTCCGACATACCGAGAAGTATTTCCTCCGCGTCCTCGGTTTCCCTGACATCGAACGCCGACAGCCAGCCGCTTTTTCCGCCGAGTGTAGTTTCCCCGAAGCTGCTGTCCGTTGTGATATATCCGCCTGCGCGGTACTCGAAAATCGTATTATCATGCACGGAACGTGCGTAATCCGCCGCCGTCACCGCCTCGTCCAGCTTCTCCCCGTCGGAATCCACCGTAATGTCCTGCGCCGTGACCAGCGCGATGGCTTTCCCCGAATCGGACAGCGCATATAGTATGTACTCCTGCCCCTCGGTTTTCAACGCGCTTTTCATGGATTTCACATCCGAATAGCTGTCGGAATACCGCTCGTAGATAAGCGAGTACATCTCGTCCCCGGTGTATACCGTCCAGCTTTCGGGGAAATCAATTTCTATCCCCGCGCTTTCCACACGGACATTTCCGCCGTCCACCACCGCAGTTTTTTCCGCCGCGCAGCCGCTCAGCAGGAGCACTCCCGCCGCCGCGCAAATCATGTATTTTTTCATTCGTGACCTCGTTATTCTGTAAAAAGCGCCCGCATATCCCCGGGCAGCTCCGACCGCACCGTTATGCGCTCCCCCGTGAACGGCTGCGAAAAGCTCACCTCTCCGCAGTGGAGCGCCTGCCTGTTTATCGCCGCGCAGTTCCCGCCGTACATATCGTCGCCGCACAGCGGAAAACCGATGTGCGAAAAATGCACGCGTATCTGATGCGTCCGCCCTGTTTCCAAGGTTATGCGCAGCAATGTTCTGCCGCAGGCGTGCAATATCGGCTCGTAATTTGTCACCGCCCGCTTTCCCGTCGGGGACACGCAGCGCTTTATTATGCTGTCGCTTTCCCTGTCTATCGGGAGGTCTATCCTCCCCGCTTCGGTTATGATCCCGTCCACCGCCGCGAAATACACCTTCGAAACGCTGTCCGAAACGGACGCCGCCGCAAAGCGGTTTTTCGCGCAGACGCACAGCCCCGACGTGTTTTTGTCCAGCCGGTTTATCGGGCGGAACGGCAGGTCGGGATGAAGCGCCGCGAACAGGTTCGCGAGGGTGTCGCCGTAATGCCTTATGGACTGATGAACAGGCAGGAACGGCGGCTTGTCGAACACGATAATATCGTCGTCCTCGTAGGATATCGGCGCGGAAATATCGGCGTTCGGCGCGATGTCCGCGCTGTCCTCCATGACCACGCGGACGATATCCCCCGCGCTTACCCTGTCCACCGAGCGGAGTATCTCACCCCCGCGGGTGAGTCCGCCCGTCTGCTTTAATTTTGTTACCATTCTCCGCGAGAAACCGTGGGCGCGCAGAAGATCCAGCGCGGTCATCCCATCCTCCCCCGCGGAAACGGAGAATTCTATCTCCCTTGCCATTACGAAGCCTTGGTATAACCCAGCTTCACGATATCGCGGTCGGAAGAGAACGAGATAACGTTGAACGTCAGCAGCACCTGCGAATAATCGTTGACATCAAGGAAGCGGTCAAGCCCCACGTTGATATAGCGCATATCCACCATAGTTATCTTGCTGTAGTGCTTCGACAGGAACGGCACAAGGCTGTGCGCGTAGCTGTCCTTGACAAGCAGCAGGCTCTTTCCGTTGTCGACGTCAGTTTCAATGGTGACGATGGGCGCGTTGCTGCCAGTAAATGAGGAATATTTATCCTTAACATCAAGGTAGCTGCGGACATAAAGGCTGTCGTATACGGTTTCCTTTTCGCCGTCATTGACGGTCATTTTAACAGACGGCTCGCCGCTCGCAAGGTGGTAATAGCTGATGATATCGGGGGTTATGCTGTCGTCGAGGGTCTTTGAGTAGAGCGTTCCGCGGAACGTGCTGCTTGCCGTTTCGATGTTGAACGCGCTCTGACCGTAGGCGCTGTATCCCAGCGACTTCGCCGCCGCGGCGTAGGCATAATATGCGCCGAGGCTCGTCCAGTGATGGTCGGTGCGGTAGAAGATATATTCGTTGTTATGCACCGAAAGATTGCTCAGGCAGTCTATAACGGAAACATTCTTCACCTTGCCGTAGCAGTCATCGATGAAGCTCTTTTCGCTAAGATACCCCGCATAGGACGGTATCTGCGAGCTGAATATCTCCTGCGCGGTGGGGTCGAGCATGAAATACATCGGCACATCCGGGAACTCCGCCGCGAATTTGTCTATCGCCGCGAGGGTAGCGTCCACCCTGTCGGCGTCGTATTCCTTGAACACCTGCACCATCTGGTCGTCGAGGGTGTAGACCTCGTTTATCTCCCGCTGACCCTCAAGGGAGGAAAGCTTGTTGGAAAGCTTGACCCAGCTTTCTCTTCCCGCAAGGTGGTCGGAGAAGTAGGTTTCGAAATCATCCATCCAGCTTGCCTTGTCGCGGGTGACGATATAATCCCAGCGCACCGCGTCGACATAGTCGGAGAAATCTTCCGCCTTTTCAAGCTTTTTCTGATTGACCAGCGTCGGGAATGAGCTTAACGTGCGGTTCTCGTTTTCGCTGCGCTCCTGCTTCGGGAGCGCGGCGGTGGCTATCGGCACCGCCAGCAGTACTATCGCGAAAAGCCCTATCATGAGCTTCTGAGGAGTCATTTTGAAATTCATATTATCGCTCCTCCTTAAAAGTTAAAATACAGGAACGGGTTGTAGGTGGACGTGGTGATATACGCCACGCTCGCCAGCATTACCGCCGTCTGGCCAAGCGGCATGATATACTGCAGTACCGTTATCTTCTTTTCGCGTATCTTGTCCGCAAGGTTCTTCATAATGTCCGAGGAACCGAAGATGCACACCGCAAATATAATGCCGTAGTTCATCACCGCGTTTATCGCGAAGTTGTCCGTGAACACGCCGTTTGCGCCGAACATCGCGCCGATATAGGTGAACACCTGCGAGAACATATCCCCGATGTTTACCGTGCCCGCGCTTACGCCGTCGAACATTATCCAGCCGAAAATAACCAGCACGAAAGTGTACAGCCAGCTGAAGAACGACGGTATCTTCTCCAGCCACTTGCCGAGGAAAAGCCGCTCGATTATGATTATCACGCCGAAGTACACGCCCCACAGCATGAAATTCCAGCTTGCGCCGTGCCATATACCCGTAACCGCCCATGTGATGAAGAGGTTGAGTATCGTCCTTGCCATGCCCTTGCGGTTGCCGCCGAGGGGGATATAAACGTAGCTCCTGAACCAGGCGCCGAGGGTGATATGCCATCTGCGCCAGAATTCCGAGATGCTGTGCGACATATAGGGATAGTTGAAGTTCTCGGGGAAGTTGAAGCCCATCATCTTGCCCAAGCCTATCGCCATATCGGAGTAGCCGCTGAAATCGAAGTATATCTGGAACGTGAACGCCAGTATGCCGAGCCACGCCGTCGCGGCGGAAAGCTCGCTGTATTCCATCGCCTTTACTGTAGTCCAGAGCGCGCCGATGTTATTCGCGATAAGCACTTTCTTGCCAAGACCCGTTATGAAGCGGCTCACGCCATCGCCTATCATTTTTTCGGAGAGGGTGCGGTGGTCAAGCTCGTTCTGAACATCCTCGTAGCGCACGATGGGTCCCGCGACTATCTGCGGGAACAGCGTAACGAACGCCATGAAATTCACCGCGCTCTTCTGCACCTTGATATTTCTGCGGTACAGGTCGATGGTGTAGGACATGGACTGGAACGTGAAAAAGCTTATTCCTATCGGAAGCGGCAGATTCGGATTGGGTATCGAAAGCCCGAACCACGCGTTCGCCGAGTCGATGAGAAAGCCGAGGTACTTGAACGTTCCGAGCAGTCCGAGGTTCATCACCAGCGAAACGATAAGGCATATCTTCCTTATCTTCGGGTTGTCGTCGTATTTGTCGATGATCCGCCCCGCGGTGTAGTCGATGAACGTCGACGCTATCATCGCGAGCACATATATCGGCTCGCCCCATGCGTAGAATAACAGTCCGCTTATCAGGAT
>CAVIFG010000207.1:0-4456 GCA_963641955.1 Escherichia coli | reverse complement strand
CAAGCATATCGTCAAAATTCCTGAACAAGCTTATCCCCCCATTCTGCATTATCTGTTCCCCAAAAACGCCAAAAATAAACGCCCATTGACTGATTTTTTGTGAATTAATAGTATTGAATATTGTCGCAAAACTTAATATAATATTAAATGGTACAAAATAAACAAAGGAAAGTGGTATATATGGAAGCTTACGAAAGTTTTAAGGATCTTGCGATAATCATTATTGCCGCGAAGCTGTTCGGACTGCTTGCGAAGAAGCTGAAAGCGCCGCAGGTAGTCGGGCAGATAGTCGCGGGTCTTATCATAGGCCCGAGCGTGCTCGGAATTGTAAATCAGTCGGATTTTATCGTTTCCATGGCGGAGATAGGCGTCGTTCTGCTGATGTTCTCGGCGGGACTTGAAACAAACCTGAAAGACCTTGTAAAGACAGGCCCCGTGGCGCTGTCCATCGCCTGCGCGGGCGTGTTCGTGCCGCTGGTGGCGGGATGGGCGCTGTATTCGCTGTTCTTCGGGTTTGCTCCGTTCGGGTCGGAGGAGTTCTTCCGCGGGGTATTCATCGGTACGATCATGACCGCGACATCCGTCAGCATTACGGTGCAGACGCTGCGGGAACTCGGGCATCTTAAAGGCAGGGTCGGCACGGTTATAATGAGCGCCGCCATCATCGACGATGTTATCGGTATAATCGTACTTACCTTTGTAATCGGCTTCAAGGACGCGGACGCAAAGCCGCTGGACGTTGTTATCAAGACTGTACTGTTCATCCTGTTCAGCGTTGTTGTGGGATTTCTGGTTTATCTGCTGTTCAAGTTTTTGGACAAGAAGTTCTTCCACCAGCGCAGAATACCGATATTCGGACTGGCGCTGTGCTTTATCATGGCGTACTGCGCGGAGAAGTTCTTCGGCATTGCGGATATTACAGGCGCGTATGTTGCGGGAATAATCCTGTGCAATCTCCGCGACGCGGAATATATCGCGGGCAAAATGGATATCAACAGCTATATGCTGTTCGGCCCCGTGTTCTTCGCAAGTATAGGTCTGAAAACGCAGTTTGACGGCTTCACGATAGAGCTTCTGTGGTTCTCGCTGGCATTCGTGGCGGTGGCTCTGCTCGGAAAGGTGATCGGCTGCGGACTGGTCGCAAAGCTGTGGAAGTTCAGCAACCGCGATGCCCTCAAGGTCGGCGTCGGCATGATGACCCGAGGAGAGGTCGCGCTGATAGTCGCGCAGAAAGGACTTGCGGTGGGAATGGTAGACCCCGCTTATTTCACTTCGGTAATCCTGCTGATAATCTGCTCGTCCGTGGCTTCGCCGATATTCCTGAAGCTGCTGTACAAGGGCGAGAAGCGCCCCGACGACCCCGACCATCATAATCTTGACGTGGAGGAAACTGACGAGGTTCCTGCGGAATACTGATGGGATAATCTCCTGCGGTTTTGGTGAATTGTGGCGATTTGGTATGACGTGAGTTGGCGGGGGTGCTCGATAAATCGAAATTTGTGAGGTAAACTATAGTGAAATTAAACACGATTGAAAAGGACGTTACACTATTACACACGCCTTACTGCGATTTTACAATTGCAGATGAAGATGGTAATGCAGTGCGTTTTGATGTTATGGAGTCACCAGAAACAAATCCAGAGGTTTGGATAGATGGTGATGAGAATCAAATAATCCCCGTGACGTTTGGCGCAGGTAAAACGCTTAGAATATATACCCAAAATCTTAGAATTAAAAAAAACTACTACATACGACCGTCAGTGGTTCTTATTGGGCGAGATAGTGATGAGCGATTATTTACAGATGGCATAACCGGAGAAGATTTTACCTTCGCTGTAAGTTTTCCAGACCCAAACGAAGAAGAAAAATTCCGGCCAAATTGCACGGAAGATGATTATCATTTATATAATATCGAATATAGCGATGGAGTTTATATCTTGCGTTTATATGACAAAAATTGTGAATATATAGATATTTTTATGTTTTGGATATGAAATATTCAAAATCATATGATTGATTATGAATCGGCGTGTGATGTTGCAACATGGTGGTGTCCATAAATTCTCGTTTATTAAGCAGCTGTATAAACAAAATTCTTGTGTAAAATCCGACCTGTGAGTTCAACCAAAGGTCGGATTTATTGTTTTACCACCTCATTTTACCTGCAATGATTTAATTCTCATATGGGTATATAAGCGCGAAAAATCAACCTGCGATTTAACAATTTAGTTCTGTAAATCTGTAAATCGCTAAAAAACTATTGACAAGCGCCGAAAAGTGTGTTAAAATAGCATAGTGCAGTTGTTTGGTATGCACTTTATATTAAGATTTTTAACAGCAAGGAGATAATTAACAATGTCGATGAATTTCAGCAGAAAGCTTCCTATCCCCAAGGAGATAAAGGAGCTTTATCCGCTTACTGACGAGATAAAACAGGTAAAGGCGGAGCGCGACGCGCAGATCGCTGACGTATTCACGGGCAAATCCGACAAGTTCCTGCTTATCATAGGCCCCTGCTCCGCGGACAACGAGGATTCCGTAATGGACTATACCAACCGCCTTGCAAAGGTTCAGGAAAAGGTAAAGGACAAGATACTGATAATCCCAAGAATATACACGGGCAAGCCCCGCACAAACGGCACAGGCTATAAGGGCATGATCCACCAGCCCGATCCCACCAAGGGCGAGGATATGCTGGAGGGCATCATAAAGATACGCAAGCTCCATGCCCGCGCTATTGCAGAAACGCACCTCACCTGCGCGGATGAGATGCTCTACCCCGAGAACTACCGTTACCTCTCCGACCTGCTTTCTTACGTTGCTGTCGGCGCGCGTTCCGTTGAGGATCAGCATCACAGACTCGTTGCCAGCGGTATGGAGTGTCCCGTAGGCATGAAGAACCCCACCAGCGGCACGCTGTCCGTTATGTTCAACTCCATCATGGCGGCGCAGGCGAAGCATATGTTCATCTACCGCGGCTGGGAAGTAACCTCCGACGGCAACCCGCTTGCTCATGCAATTCTCCGCGGCGCGGTGAACAAGCATGACCAGACCATCCCGAACTACCACTACGAGGATCTCAAGCTCTGCTATGATATGTACATGGAAAAGGGACTTAAGAATCCTGCGGTAATTGTTGATACCAACCACTCCAACTCCGGCAAGAAGTACCTCGAGCAGATCAGAATTTCCAACGAAGTGCTCCACTCCATGCGCCACTCCGCAGAGATTCGCAGCCTTGTAAAGGGTCTGATGATCGAGTCCTACATCGAGGACGGCGCTCAGAAGATCGAAGAGGGTACATACGGCAAGTCCATCACCGACCCCTGCCTTGGCTGGGAAAAGTCCGAAAAGCTCATCTACGAGATAGCAGATCAGCTTTAAGCGGGGTACCCCCGCTGTCAATTCCGGATATTTGTGCTGTTTTGGCGCGGTTTTTTACACATACAAGGCACATAATAAATTGATTTTTAAGCGAATAATTTCAAAGCTATGACGGGAACAAAGTAGCCTGTGACGCTCCTTTTCAGAGAGCTGCCGCTTGGTGCGAGGCAGCAGGGAAGCGCAGCGCGAATTACCTCCCGGAGCGGCGCGGCGAACGGTTATAGGCCTATTAGCCCGCACGGGTAAGCCCGTTAAAGCTGTCAGAGATGCTCCCTCGGGGGCAACTGAGGTGGTACCGCGATAACACGCCCTCTGTGAGTTTTGCTCACGGAGGGCTTTTTTAATCCTACTTAACGCTTTACATCACGAAAGGGAAAGCCATGAAACATCTCAACACTATTTCGGCATTCATTTCCGCGGCAATTATCACATCAGCAGTATCAATTTGCGCTTTTGCGGAGGATGCATTGAACCTCGGCACGGCGGCCGGGAATTATTCCTTCGAAGCCCTGCGGCTGACATATCGCGGCGCGCTGACGTCGTTCAGCGTTGACCTGCCCACAGACCGCTGCGCGGATATGACCCTCGCAGACGGCACTCCCATAGAAATAGGCGACGGCACGACAGGATACGAGCTTTTCAACGGTGTGAGTGAAAGCGAGTATGTTTCCGGCGCGTTCCACGAGGGCGGTAACGGTTACGACGGAGAGATCGCCGCATGGAACGGCGTGGAGGGAGCCGTGCTTTATGATGGCACCGACGCCGACGGTCAGCCTTTCTGCATGGTCAGAATGGATATGTTATCGGCGTATCTTGCCGAATATCCGCTCGAGGACGGCACATGGCTGAATATAATGGTGTCTTTTCCGGAAGATCAGATGGAATCCATGCGTGACGATGTATATAATATGTTCGGAACGTTCAGCCGCAGCACCGACAATGATATTAACGGCGGAGAAGCTGTCGGAGATACGGAAAGCACCGTCCCCGCAAACGATAAAACCAGCCCAAAAACGGGCGTTGAAATGTTTCCGCTTGCCGTACCATTATTTGCAGCGGCAGTGATTGCGGC
>CAVIFG010000206.1:0-4479 GCA_963641955.1 Escherichia coli | reverse complement strand
CCCAAGGGGTATATAATAATCATGCAAATACGAAAGGAGCGCGAAATATGCCTGCCGAAAAGAAATGCTGCTGCGGCGCGGAAGAATCCGCCGCTGAAAATATCACAGAAAATCCCGCCGAAACTGCCGATGATATCACCGAGATAGCCTGTACCAAGGGCTGCGAGTGCTGCAAAAAGACAAAGCACCGCACCGACGATGAATACAAGCGCCTTATGAACCGCCTGAACCGAATTTCGGGGCAGGTGAACGGCATAAAGAATATGCTGGAAAATAACGCCTACTGCACGGATATACTTGTGCAGGTGGCGGCGGTGAACGCGGCGCTGAATTCATTTAATAAGGAACTGCTTGCCGAGCATATCCGCACCTGCGTGGCAGATAATATACGCAGCGGAAACGATGATGTTATCGACGAGCTTGTTACAACTCTTCAGAAGCTGATGAAATAAAGGAAGTGTCTGTATGAAACAATATAACGTAACGGGCATGAGCTGCGCGGCCTGCAGCGCCCGTGTAGAAAAGGCGGTGAACGCCGTAGACGGAGTTACCTCCTGCTCGGTGAGCCTGCTGACAAATTCCATGGGGGTAGAGGGCAGCGCAAGCCCCGAGGCGGTTATTGCGGCGGTCACGGCGGCGGGATACGGCGCGTCGCTGAAAGGTGCGGAAAAGTCCGCCCCCGCGGACGACGCCCTCGCGGACAAGGAAACGCCGAAGATGAAGAAGCGCCTGTTTACTTCGCTGGTGTTCCTTGCGGCGCTGATGTACATTTCGATGGGCGCCGTTATGTGGGGATGGCCGCTGCCGCCGTTTCTCGCGGAGGACCACATGGCTATGGCGCTGGCGGAGCTTCTGCTGACGACCATAATCATGGTGATAAATCAGAAGTTCTTTATAAGCGGGTTCAGGGGGCTGATACACCGCGCGCCGAACATGGACACGCTGGTCGCCCTCGGAAGCGCGGCGGCGTATGGGTACAGCGTTTATGCGATGTTCGTTATGTCGGGCGCGATGAACCGCGGCGACCACGAAACAGTAATGACATATATGCACGAGCTGTATTTCGAATCGGCGGGCATGATACTGACGCTGATAACCCTCGGAAAGCTGCTCGAGGCATATTCCAAGGGAAAGACCACCAACGCGCTGAAAGGGCTGATGAAGCTTGCGCCGAAAACTGCGGTGCTTGTCCGCGGCGGCGAGGAAGTCACCGTGCCCATCGAGCAGGTCCAGCTCGGGGATATTTTCGCGGTAAAGCCCGGCGCGGCGATACCTACCGACGGTATAATCGTTGAGGGCGCCACCGCCGTTGACGAAAGCGCGCTGACGGGCGAGTCCGTCCCCGTGGACAAGATAACGGGGGACGAGGTTTCCGCCGCGACGATAAATCAGTCGGGTTATATAAGATGCAAAGCCACCCGCGTCGGCGAGGACACCACTCTTTCGCAGATAATTCAGATGGTGAGCGACGCGGCGGCAACAAAGGCGCCCATCGCGAAGATAGCGGATAAGGTTTCGGGAGTGTTCGTGCCCGTTGTTATCAGCATCGCGCTGGTGACTATAGCGGTATGGCTCATCGCGGGGCAGACCGCGGCGTTTGCGCTGGAGCGCGGAATATCTGTGCTGGTTATTTCCTGCCCGTGCGCGCTGGGACTTGCTACCCCCGTTGCCATCATGGTAGGAAACGGCGTCGGCGCGAAGAAAGGCATACTCTTCAAGACCGCCGCGGCGCTGGAGGAAACGGGAAAGACCGAGATCGTCGTACTCGACAAAACAGGTACCATAACCAAGGGCGAGCCTGCCGTAACGGATATCCTTCCGTCGGAGGGAATAGCAGAGGACGAGCTTGTTTCCGCGGCGTATTCGCTTGAACTGAAGAGCGAGCACCCGCTTGCCCGCGCGATAGTAGGATACTGCAAGGAAAAGAACGTTGCCGCAGGGGACGTTACGAAATTCGAAGCGCTGCGCGGAAGCGGACTTTCGGCGCAGATGGACGGCAGGGAATACATCGCGGGAAATATGCGCCTTGCGGAAACCTATTGCGATCTCCCCGAGGAAATGCGCAGGCAGTCGGAAAAGCTCTCGGAGGAGGGCAAGACCCCGCTGTTTTTCTGCCGTGATAAAAAGCTGATGGGCATAATCGCCGTGGCTGATACCATCAAAGAGGACAGCCCGCAGGCAATATCCGAGCTTAAAAACATGGGCATACGCACCGTAATGCTGACGGGCGACAATGAGCGCACCGCCGCAGCGATAGGAAAGCTTGCGGGGGTCGATGAAGTCATCGCGGGAGTTCTTCCCGACGGAAAGGAAGCCGTTATCCGCCGCTTAAAGGAGCAGGGCAGAACGGCGATGGTAGGCGACGGCATAAACGACGCGCCTGCCCTCACCCGCGCGGATACGGGCATAGCGATAGGCGCAGGCGCGGACATTGCGATAGACGCGGCGGACGTCGTGCTGATGAAGAGCAGGCTGACGGACGTTCCCGCGGCGATAAGGCTGAGCCGCTCGGCGCTGATGAACATTCGCGAAAATCTGTTCTGGGCGTTTATTTACAATGTGATAGGCATACCGCTGGCGGCGGGCGTATGGATACCGCTGTTTGACCTGCGGCTTAATCCCATGTTCGGCGCGGCGGCGATGAGCCTTTCGAGCTTCTGCGTGGTTACGAACGCGCTGCGGCTCAACCTCACGAATATTTACAGCACAAAGCACGACCACAGGCTCCGCCGCAGAAAGAAAGCGGTGCAGGCTGAAAATACGGTCATAACACAGGAGGAAACAAAGATGGAAGTTACGATGAAGATCGAGGGCATGATGTGCTCTCACTGCGAAGCTACAGTCAAGAAAGCTCTGGAGGCTATCCCCACGGTGGATGAAGCGACGGTGAGCCACGAAAAGGGCACGGCGGTGGTAAAGCTGAACGCTGCGACGGATTTCGATGTGCTCAAAAAGGCGGTCGAGGATAAGGATTATAAGGTCGTCGGCTGATTTTTGGGCGGCGATTGCAGAAAAACAACGGCATGAACTTTTAAAGAAACTGTGGGGGGAAAACTCTTGTTTTCCCCCATAGTCTATTGCGAACTATTTACTGTTTGTTTTATCAAAACCCAAACAACTGCTTCTCATACCGCTCAAACGCATACTCCATCGCGTCAAGGCTGTCGATATTGCTTGTGCCGTTATCCAGCCTTACATCCTTATGAATATCGCGCTCATCCCACACTGCCCCGCGCAGCGCCTCGATAACGTGCGGGCATTCGTCCGACACATAAAACCGCTTCGCCGCGATGAGCCTGTTCAGCATATTTATGCGGGTGTTTATCGGGCGCTTCAGCGCGTTTTTCACCTCCATCTTTACAGCCCTGCGGAAACTTTTTACAAGAAGCTGCTCCGCGCTGTCGCAGCAGGCGCAGCTAAGCATCGGGAAACGCTCCTTCTCCCGCGCGGCGTATTCCGCGAACGCTGAGATAAGGCTCTCCGCCGAGCGGTTGCGGCTGTCGTAGTATTCCGAAAGGACATACATATTCTTAAATCCCGCGTCAAATCCGACATGGACAAAGGCGCTGGCGCTACCGTTTCCGCCGTAATCCACCCCGATGACCGACAGCACGAGCCTGTTCTCCCCGAGCCGCTCCGCAAGCCCCTGCGAGGATATAATATTTTCCGAGGAGAAGCCCTCGTATACCCTGCCCTCCGCCGCCACCCATTTCCCGAGGATAAAGCGGTCGTAAAACACCCCGCAGAACTCAGATTTCAGCGTTTCAATGTACTCCCGCGGGAGAAATATGTTGTCCTCCAGCGTGAATTTAAGCGACAGCAGATCCACCCCGCCGTTGTCGAGGTAATCCCGCTTGACCCAGTGCGAGGGGTTGTCGGGGTTGGTGGTGGCGAAAAGCTTCGCGCCGCTCTCCGACAGGCGCGAAAGCAGCATGACGAAAAAATCCTCCCCGAACAGCGTAAGCTCGTCGCAGTAGGCGCCGCGCAGGGTCATTCCGCGTATCTTGCCCTCCGCCTGCGCATTCGCCGCGCCCTCGAGGTATATTCTCCGCCCGAACAGCCGTGCTTCCTTTTTGGTTATGCTGTAGGAAAAGCTGCTGCCGAACAGCCCGCACATCGGCTCCAGCACGTTTCTTTTAAGGGTGGTGAGAGTCTTTCCCGCCATGAGATACGCGCTGTCTGCGGGCGAGCCCGCCACCCAGAACCCCCACATTATCATGGAGATATACGTCTTTCCGCTGCGCACGCTGCCCTCGAAGATGTTCAGCCTGCGCAGCTTTCCGTTTTTGAGCAGCCGCAGCGCCTGCTCCTGCTTCGGCGAAAACCTCACTCGCCGTCACCTCCGTCCAGATCAGTATATTCGCCGATAAGTCGAACCAGTTCGGCGGTGCCGTTATCGCTGTTTTCCTCGAGCATTTCAAACACCAGCTTGAACACCTTCGCAAGCTTTTCAAGGTCTTTCTCCGCGAGGGATGATAT
>CAVIFG010000205.1:3586-4479 GCA_963641955.1 Escherichia coli | reverse complement strand
AATATTCATCAGCATGAAATTGCGCTCGGCGGCGTGGATATCCCTGCCGCTGAAATTCGCGCAGGCAACTATAACGGGGATGTCGAATTTTTCTGCGGCGCCGTCCGCATATGCGGCGATCTCATCGGAGAATTCCGAGGTTATCAGAAACAGCGCGGTCACGTTGTTAAGATCGGATGATATGATAAGATTTGAAAATGTGCTGACGTTCATCCGCGACGGAACGACCGTCATTGCCTTGTAAAACCGCTCGAAATCGGCGGCGTTGTCAACATTTCCGTAGGTATCCGTTTCGACCGAGCCGAAGCGCACCTGCGTTTTCATGCCCGTGTCCGCCGCGCTCATCGCAAATGCGACGGCGGTTTCGATGATTATGTCCGCGCGGGGGAGCGGGTCGCTTCCTTCAGGGAAGTTGTAGTCGCAGAGTATCAGCGCGTGCTTTTCGTTGATTTCATCAAACTGTTTTATCATCAGCTCGTTGGTTTTCGCCGTTAGCTTCCAGTGAATAAGCTGTAGAACATCACCCATCGCATATTCACGCACATGGGAGAATTCGTCCTTTTCTCCGTGGAGCAGGTTGTTCTGCACCGCGTCGTTTTCCACCCCGGAGGAATCGGACATCTCCCCCAGGAATATGCGCCGCGGGAAAAATACGGCGGTCATGGTATTGCCTATGCGGCGGGAAAGCCTTATCAGCCGAAGCGGGTCGCAGACTGCCACGCGCTCTATCTCGCAGGTGTAGCAGCCGCGGTATTTGTGCATACAGCTTACGACCAGTCTGCTTTTTCCAAATGGGCAGAGGGACGCGTAGATACGCTTCCGCGACATAATTCCCGTTTCCGCGTCGGGGAGAGTGCAGGTAAGCTCAACGGGGACAAACGGCAGTACAGAGC
>CAVIFG010000205.1:0-3576 GCA_963641955.1 Escherichia coli | reverse complement strand
ACTGCAAGCAGCACCGCCGAAAGCCTACTTCTGTATGCCATCGAAAAGGCGATACATCCGACCAGAAGAATGATGTAAATTATCCTGTTTCTTCGCATAACGTTCCTCAGCGGTGCTTTACTGGCGGCGTTACCGAGGAAACAACATCCTCCAGCACAGAAGCCGCGCTGCGGCGGTTGAGCCTGCTCTCCTGCTTCAGAACTATTCTGTGCGCGAAAACCGGCATCATCAGCCGCACTATGTCCTCGGGGATAACATAATCCCTGCCGCTTAGGTATGCAAACGCGCGGGAAGCCTGCATTATCGCCAGCGAAGCACGCGGGCTGACGCCCAGTGCCACCGCAGGGTGGCTTCTTGTTGCGGCGGCAAGCTCGGCGGTGTATCTGCAAAGGCTTTCCGCAAAGTTCACATGAGCAACGTCGTTGATGCATTCGCGAAGCTGCTCCTCGGTCATTACCTGCCGAACCTCTTCAGCCGGATCAGCGCCGAGCCTGTCCATAAGTATCTGCATCTCTTCCTCGGTGGTGGGATAACCCATGCTTATTTTTGCCATAAAGCGGTCGAGCTGTGCTTCGGGCAGGGGGAATGTTCCGACATATCCCTGCGAATTCTGCGTTGCGATTACCATGAACGGCGAGGGCAGCTTGTGAACTGTTCCGTCGACGGTGACGCGCTTTTCTTCCATCGCTTCGAGCAGGGCGGACTGCGTTTTCGGGGAGGTACGGTTTATCTCATCGGCGAGGAGAATGTTTGTCATCGCAAGACCCTCGCGGTATTCAAAACGGTTGTCCTCTTTGTTGAACATCGTGAAGCCCGTGATGTCCGAAGCCATTACATCCGGTGTGAACTGCGCGCGGCGGAATTTAAGACCCGTCGCTTTTCCCAGCGCCATGGCAAGGGTGGTTTTTCCCACACCGGGGACGTCCTCGATGAGAATATGACCCTGCGCAAGAAGCGCGGTCAGTATCATCCGCACGGCTTCCTTTTTTCCCTTTATAACGCGGGATATTTCATTTCCAAGCTCTGTGGTAAGATGTTGATTTTCAAAAAGTTGTGACATTTTGGTGACCTTTCTGTTGAAAACTGATAACAGATTTTATTGCAGCATAACCGCAAGGTTATGCTGCAATTTGCCGAATTGCACGGAGTTTGCCGAAGGCAAACTCCGTGCAATGATATTTTGATATATAATAAATGCTCTGCGTTTATTATAGCACATTATTGCTGTAAATACAATATTTATTCCGTTTTTCTGTTGTTGTATCTGAACATGATGAACGCCGCAGCGATGATTATTCCGTAGCCGATGAAGCTCCACATATCGGGCACCTGCCCCATGACTATAAAGCCCAGCACCGCCGCGAAAATGATCTGCGAATAGTCGTAGATGGAAACCTCCTTTGCAGGGGCAAAGGAATATGCAGAGGTTATGCAGAACTGCGCGATCGCCGCGCTGACGCCCGCGCATACCAGCGACAGAAGCTGCTGCCACGTCATCGGGGAATAGCCGAAAACAACGAATGGCAGCGCCGCCAGCGTCGAAAATGCCGAGAAGAAGAACACAACATAATAGCCCTTTACGCCCTTGCCGGTAGCCCTGCGGACGAACGTATATGCAAGCCCCGCGCACACTCCGCCGATAAATCCCGATATGGATGGGATAAGCTCGGCGTTCTGAAAGCTCGGTTTAATTACGAAAAGCGCCCCTGCGAACGCGGTAAGGATTATCGCCCACTGCACCTTGTCCGCCTTTTCTTTAAGCAGGAATGTGGAGAAGATTATCGCGAAAAACGGCGACATTTTGTTCAGCAGGGAAGCGTCGGAAATATTCAGGCGGGATATCGCGTAGAAATTGCACACGACCCCAAGATAACCGAACGCCGACCGCAGGAACAAATCAAGCCGCGCGCCCTTCGGCGGGATGATGCTGCACCGATTTTTTATCATAACGCCGCTTGCGATGAACATTGCAAACAGGTTTCGGAAGAAAGTTTTCTGTATCGTCGGGACATCCCCCGAAAGCGACACGAAAAGGTTCATCAGCGCAAAGAAAAATGCCGCGGAGATTATGCACAATATTCCCTTGTGAAGCTGTTTCGAGTGTTCCTGTTTCTGATCATCCATTTTCGTTTTCCTCCAGCAGCCGAATGTACAGCGGCAGGGCTTCCTCGAAATTCACGCCGTAATCGCGGCGGATCGGGTCGGCGAGGGTCTTTTTCACCGCTTCGTAGGTGAATTTCACTGCGGTCGTAACTGCGGCGGAAAAGCTCTTCCCGCGCATGACCGCGCCGAGCAGGGCAGAGGCGAACATATCCCCGGGGCCGCTGCATGAAATGCTTTCCCGCGGGGTGTAGCACTCGCAGAAATCTGTCCCGTCAAATCCCATTGCGCCCGTGTCGCCTATTTTGTCAAAAGCGCCTGTTATTACTACCTTGGAGGGGCCGAGCGTCCGAAGTTCCCGCAGAAGATTTTTGATGTCGTCGTTTGAGGGCGCGGGGTCATATTCTCTGCCGGTAAGCAGGTAGGCTTCCGTAAGGTTTGGCACGATGATATCAGCCTTTGCGCAGAGTTTGCGCATTTTTTCGGCGTAGTCTGGTGTGATGGCGGGGTAGAGCTTTCCGTTGTCGCCCATTACGGGGTCAACGAAAATGAGGGCATTTTCGCCGCCGAGCCTGTCGATAAGGTCGGAAATTATGTCCATCTGCGCGGAACTTGCGATGTATCCTGTGTAAACCGCGTCGAATGTTATCCCGAGCCTGCCGAACTGCTCTGCGATGGGGTCAAGCTCTTCGGTGAGATCCCGCAGGTAAAACGAGCTGAACCCCGTGTGGTTGGACAGCAGCGCGGTAGGTATCCCGCAGCACTCTATCCCCGCGGCGGAAATAACGGGCAGCGCCGCCGCCAGCGAGCATTTTCCCACACACGAAAGATCCTGTATGGTGGCTATTCTTTTCATTGTATATTTTCCTCAACTTCTGCGGCAGTCGCCCAGGTGGCGTACAAGCTCGTGTGCGAGCCGCGGTATTTCTATCGGCTTTGCAATGTGGCCGTTCATTCCTGCTTCGTCGGCTTTCTTTATGTCGTCCATAAATGCGTTGGCGGTCATGGCGACGATGGGAACGGTCTTTGCGTCGGGGCGGTCGAGGGCGCGGATAGCACGCGCGGCTTCGTAGCCGTCCATCTCGGGCATCTGGATATCCATGAAGATAAGCGAGTAGTAATCCAGCGCGGATTCCCTGAATTTTCTGACCGCTTCGGTGCCGTTTTCTGCAAATTCCACGCGTATATTCGCTTCGCCGAGGAATTCTGCGGCTATCTCAGCGTTGAATTCAAGATCCTCGGCCAGCAGGACTATTCTGCCGCCGAAATCATAATCGGACATACGAACTTCTCTCGGCTCGTCGAGGTCTATCTCGCCGATGTATTTTGCGCTGTGGCTTTCGCTTCTGCGCAGGCAGACAGTAATCTCAAACACCGAGCCTCTGCCTTCCTCGCTTATGACATTTATGCCGCCGTTCATCATGCGGGCGATGTTCAGCGCTATCGCCATGCCGAGTCCCGTGCCCTGTACCTTGC
>CAVIFG010000204.1:0-4485 GCA_963641955.1 Escherichia coli | reverse complement strand
TGTTATTTTACCAATTTTTTATTATTGCCCCATATTTGCAGTGTTTATAACTATCAGACGTTTGGAGCTTAAGTCGATCGGATATTCAAAATCGTTGAAAATATAGACATAGCTTCCGCTTGAAAAGATGTCGCTGCTGTCCTCAAGGCCGCCCAGCACCGCCGCCTTTTTGTTTGCAGCGTCTATCACCGCCGCGTAATTATTGGAGTCGTAACCCGAATGGAGAATGGACACCGCAGCCTTTTCCTTTGTCACCGTCGTGGAGTATATTACTGTTTTGTACTGCGTTCTGAACAGCACTTTGCGCACAAGGTAGTGCGGGTAATATCCCACCTCGTACTTATCGCCGAGCGCGTCGGAATTCCACAGGACGGTGTAGGTCGGGTACTCCCCCGCCATGAACATCGCCGCGGCGCTGAAAGGATACTCCCCCGATACATACGGGTCGGTCACGGGGTCGCAATAGTATATCGAGCCGTTCTTGCCAAGGCTCATTCCGTAATCGCTGGCGCCGTAGACTATCCCGTTATCGTAGGAAACAGTAAGATAATCAAGCTCGGGCGAGTAGCGGTAAACTACATTTGCGGTGTACATCTCATCCGTGGCGTCGTCGTATATTCTTTTGTTGCAGTTGAAAAACAGGCTCTTTCCGATACGATATATCCCGCCGCCATTGTACGCCGACGGCATATCTCTTTCCGTGCCGTCGGCGCGGAGAATTATCCGGTACTGCACCGCGTCCTTTGGCTGGTCGTCGCTGCCGTCGTAAACCTGATCCGTGTATATGATATAGTCCTTGTCGGCGTAAATTACATCGAAAGTGGTTTCCTTCGACATTACGCTCTTTCTTTCAAGCGTTTCGGCGTTGAACTCAATAAGAGAAGCCCCCGAGTCGCCGCTGTACATATAATACAGCATTTCGTCGTCCGCATTGATGGGGGTAACGTCGCAGCCATTGTTGATGTCGCTGACTTTCAACTCCTTGACCTCCGCGCCGATATCCGCGAGGTTCACAAATTCCCCGTCGAAAGTTATCATTTCTTTCAGCTTAGTATATTCGGGGTCCTTGAGGACGATACCGCTGTCCTGCTCAGGGGGTTCGAAGGCTATGGTATTTATGGATGACGACGTCGTATCGGTCGCCGCAGGCTCTTCCCCGCCGACGGGGTCGGCCTCGCTTTCGGAGGAATCGGTCACATCGGGGGATACCACGGAGGACACCTCAGAGGATGTTTCGCTGCTGTCGGACGGAGTATTCCCGCCGCAGCCCGCAAGAAGCACAGTGGATATAAGCAAAATTGAAAGAATACGTTTTTTCATAAATAGCTCCTTTCTATGATTAAGTCTGAAAAAACCTCCAATAATACTGACAAAGAACTACATACGGAGGTTACGGATATGAAACTGAAAAACTGCGCGCTGACCGTCGCAATGGCGGCGGGGATAGCCGCTTCGGTGCTGCTGGGGAGCTTTACGGCGTTCTCCCGCGACTGCGGGGATATCACATCGGAGGTGCTTCGGCTGCACATCCCCGCTAACTCCGACAGCGAGTATGACCAGAACATGAAGCTTGCGCTGCGGGATCATATCCTTGAAAAATACGGCGCGGCGCTGTCGGGCTGCGGCTCCCTTGCGGAAGCGGAGAGCGCCGTTGAAGCCCTCCTGCCCGAAATCGAAGCAGACTGCTGCGATTTCCTCGCGCAGCGCGGCGCGGGCTACTCCGCCCATGCGGAGCTTACCGAAATGTATTTCACCACCCGCGAATACGACCGCGTTATCCTCCCCGCGGGAAACTACACCGCCCTGCGGATAACCCTCGGCAGCGGCGAGGGGCACAACTGGTGGTGCGTGATATTCCCGTCGCTGTGCCTGCCGGCGGTTTCCGACACCGGGGACGAGCTTACGGAAACCGTGCTTACGGAGTTCGGCCAGCCCGTTAAAATCAAGGTGAAATTCGCCGTGTACGAATGGCTTTCAGATATATTCGGATGAAAAAACCGCCCTGTATCGGGCGGTTTCAACCTGTTGTCAGATGTTTTTAATCTCCCGTAGATTCTCTCAATATAAGCGAATGCGGCAGCATATATGTAGTTTTGTCCTTGGTGTCGGATTTCATGTTGGCGATAAGCTTTTCGATGACCGTCTTTCCTTGGAGATAGCAGGGCTGCTCCACGGTGGAAAGCCGCGGGATGAACATATGCGAATACGCGATGTTGTCAAACCCGAAGAACAGAAGATCCTTTCCGATGGTTATGCCATGCTGTATCGCGTAGGTCATTGCGCCTATCGAAATGGTGTCGGATATCGAAAAGATAGCGTCAGGCGGGTTGTCGAGCTTCATCAGCGTTTCGCAGCCTGCAGTGCCTGTTTCCGCGTCATATCCCCCCTGATAAACAAGGGCTTCGTCGAAGGGAATGCCCGCCTCGGAAAGGGCGCGCCTGTACCCGTTTTCGCGGTCGACGGAGGACTGTGTTCTCGCCTTTGTGGTGATAAGGCCTATGCGCTTTCTGCCTTTTCTGATGAGGTAATTCGTCGCGTCGTAGCCCGCACGCTCGTTGTCGATGGTAACGCAGAGGATGTCGCAGCCGTCGATGCGCTCAAGGCACATGGCAAGCTGATATTTTCTCGCAAGGTCGGAAATGGTGGCGCCGTCAAGCTTCGGCGCGAGCAGCACCGCACCGTCAACTGCCTTTGAAAACAGCATACCGAGCAGGTGCATTTCATGTTCGGGGTCGTCCCTTGTGGTCGCGATAAGGACATCGTAGCCCTGCGCATATGCGGCGTCCTGCATTCCGCGCAGCACCTCTGAATAGAAGCTCTGCTCCGTGGAAGCAATGATGGCGAGGATACGCTTGGTTTCGCTCTTGCGCAGGTCGCGGCCGAGGAAATTGGGGCTGTAGCCGAGCTGCTCGACTGCGCGGTTTACCGCCTGCACGGCTTCGTCGGAAACGTTGGTCTTTTTGTTGAGAACGCGCGAAACCGTCGCAACGGAAACATTCGCAGCCTTCGCCACGTCTTTTATCGTAATATTCAAAAGGATCACCTCATACTGTCACCATGCGAATAACTCATGAAAACGCACAGTCATTTCATTGGTCTATATTTATATAATACACCAAATGTAAATCGTTTTCAATAGGCAATTTTCACAAAGATTAGGCCTGTGACAAAAAATCGGAGAAAAAATGATTACTTTTTCGTGTCAACTATTTCCCGCGCCCGTTTCATCAGCGCCGCGCGTTCATTCGGCAGTGTGCCGTCGATAACTTCCGACAGAAGCTTCTCAAGCACCGCGCCCATTTCCGGGGACGGCGGGACTATCTCCCTTAAATCCGAACCGCGCACCGCAAGCTGTTTCAGCGACACGCAGGGCGTTTCGGCGGCTATTTTTTCCGCAAGGGCTATCGCCTGCTGCCACTTGGGTATTCGCTCCAGGCAAAACGGCTGCTTGGCGCTGTCGTCGGCGATGTGCGCGCGGATGATGTCAACGAGCCTGTCCGCACCGTGCCGCGAAAGCTGCCTGCGGATGTATTTTTCGGAAAGCTCGATGGGGATGTCGTGGAATTTCACCACCTCGCACACCCGCTCGCGGAGGGCGTTGTCACATTTCAGCCCGCGCAGCACCTCCTCGGCGATCTGCGCGCTTTTTTCGGCATGGCCGTAGTAATGGCACTCGCCGTTTTCATCGGTGCTGCGGCAGGAGGGCTTCCCGATGTCGTGAAGCAGCATGGCGAGCCGCATTGCGGGGTCGCAGGGGGCGGCGGCGACGGCGCGGGCGGTGTGGGTGTAGAGGTCGCTGTTGTGATAGCGGGAACCTTGGTCATACCCCACCGTCGGGGCAAGCTGCGGTATAAGCGCGGAGAAAATCTCGGGGAATTCCAGCAGGATATTCAGAACGTTTTCGCCGCACAGAAGCCGTTTCAGCTCGCAGAAAATGCGCTCTGCTGACACGTTTTTCAGCAGAGGGTAGTTTTTTCGTATCGACCGCGCGGTTTCCTCCTCGATTTCGAACCCGAGCACGGAAGCAAAGCGCAGTCCCCGCAGGATACGCAGCGCGTCCTCGCCGAAGCGGCGGTCGGGGTCGCCGATGCAGCGGATAAGCCCGCGGGAGATGTCCTCTTCCCCGCCGAACGGGTCGATTTTCCCGTGGACAGGGCTGTAGGCAATGCCGTTCATGGTGAAATCGCGGCGGGACAGGTCGTCGCGTATGTTTGTGGTAAATGTCACGTCCTGCGGATGGCGGCCGTCTTTATACTGTCCGTCGATGCGGAATGTGGTTATTTCAATGGGATTTCCGTCGGAAAGGACGGTCACGGTGCCGTGCTTCAGCCCCGTTTCGATGACGCGGTGATCGCTGAATATCTGCTCGGTTTCCTGCGGAAGCGCCGAGGTTGTGACGTCGTAGTCGTGCGGCGTCATGCCCATTATACTGTCGCGGACGCAGCCGCCTACGATGTAGGCTTCGTGGTGAGCGGATTCAAGGCG
>CAVIFG010000203.1:0-4487 GCA_963641955.1 Escherichia coli | reverse complement strand
CGCACCCCTTGCAGGTCGAGGGCGGCGCCCTCGTCGCCGTCCGCAGACGGCGAAATACTCCACGCCTATAAAATTTCAAGCAGTGAAAGCTATAAGCGGGTGCGTTAATCCGACTTCAAAAGCGCTAAAGGGGGTACGGGGTCAGGGGTGGACAAACGGAACGTTTGTCCAGAAAACGTAAGAGTTTTCCCCCCCGAGGTGCATAGTAAATCTTAATGTACATCCCCTCCCCAACAGTCCGGTGGACTGTTGGGGAAAGAGCGCGGTTGGACGTGAGCGCGTAAGGCAGAACTTCCGCGTATTTATAGGCGCATTCGGGGCGCGTCGCTTCAAAAACAGCCCACCGGGCTGTTTTTGAGGGAAGAAACCTTTAGATTTAATATGTTGCTAGGGGGGAAAACTCTTGTTTTCCCCCCTTGAACCCCCTTTAGCGCTTTTGAAGTCGGATAAACGCACCTGCTTTATGCTCTCACTGCACGGAATTTTAAAGGCGTGGGGAGTTTCGCCACTGCGGTGGCGACGAGGGCGCCGCCCTCGACCCGCAAGGGGCTCGGCCCCTTGACCTCGTGTATTGTGCGCCTTAAGGACGAGATACTGTCCTCGACCGCTATGTGCCGTGCGCAGTAAAGCCGAAATGTTTTTACAACAAAAAGGGGGTAGCCTTTCGACTGCCCCCTAAAATTATGCCGTCAGCAAATTACTTGTTGAGGTTTGCTTCGATCTTATCGAGCTGTGCGTACAGAGCCTCGGGAATGTGTGCGCCGCCCTTTGCAAGGTCAGCATAATACTCACGCATACCAGCGATCTCCTTCTTCCACAGATCCTTATCAACTGCCAGCAGCTTAGCCTCAACCTCGGGTGTAACTTCATCCTCGATACCCTTGAGGTTGATATCGCCCTTCTTAGGCAGGTAGCCGATCGCAGTTTCTTCAGCGTCGATCTTGCCTTCGCAGCGCTTGATGATCCAGTCAAGAACACGCATATTGTCGCCGAAGCCGGGCCACATGAAGTTGCCGTTCTCGTCCTGCTTGAACCAGTTAACGTTGAAGATCTTAGGAGCCTTGTCGCCAAGCTTCTCGCCCATCTCCAGCCAGTGTGCCCAGTAATCGCCTACGTTGTAGCCGATGAAGGGCTTCATAGCCATAGGATCGTGACGCAGAACGCCTACAGCACCTGTTGCAGCAGCTGTTGTTTCGGAGGAAACAGCAGAACCGATGTATGTGCCGTGTGTCCAGTCGAAAGACTGATATACCAGAGGAGTGGTGGATGCACGTCTGCCGCCGAAGATGATAGCGGATACCGGAACACCCTTCGGGTTGTTGAACTCGGGGCTCAGGCAGGGGCAGTTAACAGCAGGAGCTGTAAATCTGGAGTTCGGGTGAGCCAGCTTCTGGGGCTTGCCGTCGGCAGCGATAACAGAAGTGTACTCTACGCCGTTTACCTTTGCGCCCTTCCACTCTGTTGCGTCAACAGGAGGATTCTTGTCAAGACCTTCCCACCAAACGGTGTTGTCTGCATTGTTCAGAGCAACGTTTGTGAAGATAGCATTCTTCTTGGTGGAAGCAAGTGCATTGTAGTTGGACTTTGCGTTTGTACCGGGAGCAACACCGAAGAAGCCGTTCTCGGGGTTGATAGCGTACAGTCTGCCGTCCTCGCCGGGCTTCATCCATGCGATATCATCACCAACGGTGAATACTTCGTAGCCTGCCTCCTTGTAGGTTGCGGGAGGAATGAGCATTGCGAGGTTGGTCTTGCCGCAAGCGGAGGGGAATGCAGCGGTGATATACTTGATATCGCCGTCGGGCTTCTTAACGCCGAGGATAAGCATATGCTCAGCCATCCAGCCCTCATTCTTGCCCTGGTAGGAAGCGATACGCAGTGCGAAGCACTTCTTGCCCAGCAGAACGTTTCCGCCGTATGCAGAGTTGATGGACCAGATCGTGTTGTCCTGCGGGAACTGAACGATGTATCTGTTCTCGGGATCAACGTCAGCCTTGGAGTGCAGACCGCGAACAAAGTCGTTGGAAACATCGCCGAGGTTCTCGAAAGCCTGAACGCCCATTCTTGTCATGATGTTCATGTTAAGAACAACGTAGATGGAGTCTGTTACCTCAACGCCTACCTTTGCGAGGGGGGAACCGATGGGGCCCATGGAGTAGGGGATAACGTACATTGTTCTGCCCTTCATAACTCCGTCATAGAGCTTTGTGAGCTTTGCGTACATCTCCTTGGGATCGCACCAGTTGTTGGTGGGGCCTGCTTCTTCCTTGGTGGGAGTGCAGATGAAAGTTCTGTCCTCAACACGTGCAACGTCGTTGGGGAGAGTTCTGTGGTATAGGCATCCGGGAAGCTTCTCGGGGTTGAGCTTGTACATCTTGTCCCTGTTGCCCTCGGGAAGTGCGCAAACTTCGTCTGTAAGAGCGTCGAGCTGCTCCTTGGAGCCGTCGATCCATACTACCTTATCGGGCTTGGTGAGAGCGACCATCTCATCGACCCACTTTAACACGTTAGGGTTCTTTGTAAGTGCCATGATTGTATCTCCTTCGTAGCTTTATTTTCGAGAGCCTTTTTTAGCACTCTGCTTCAAAAATCTCTCCACATATACCATTATACACGATGTTTTGCAATAAGTCAAGAATTTTTATTCACATTTTAGGGGGTTAGGAAGCGATAACGGCGTTTTTAGGGAAATAGTGATATATAAAAAATACATACCCATCATATATACTTTGTTATTATTTTGTCAATTAGCTGGCAGCACGTCATTCTGCCCCGGAAATACCCAGATAATTCCGCACCTCGGCGAGGTAGGTTTCTCCGATATCGCTGAGGACGGAGTGTTTTTTTGTGATATAACCCACCTCCATAATGTCATCGGTATCATCGCCGACGAGGGGCACGACGCTGTAGTCGCTGCCGTTTAATTCCTCGCAGATGATGCCGGAGCAGAGGGTATAGCCGTTCAGCCCGACCATAAGATTGAGCATGGTAGCGCGGTCGTTGACCTTGATGGTGCGGGGATAGTCGTAGTCGGCGAGAATTTCCTCGGCGAGGAAGAGGGAGGAGCCGCTGCCCTGTTCGAACGAAAGGCAGGGGAATTCGCGGAGCTGTTCCATGCTGATGGATTTTTCCCGAGCCAGCGGGTGTCCGCGCCAGAGGTAAGCGAAAGCGCGGCAGTCGATGAGCCGCGTGAATTCAACGCTGCGCTCGGCGAGCAGCTTCATTATTATACGGCGGTTAAATCCGCTCAGAAAAAGAATACCGATATCGCTGCGGAGCGAGCCGACGTCGTCGATGGCGTCCATGGTGCGGGTTTCGCGGATGGCGAAATCGAAGTCGAGGGTGTCGTACTTTTTCACGGTTTCGACGAACGCCTTTATCGCGAAGGAATAGTGCTGGGTGGACACGGCGAACTTTCTGCGGAGCCCGCCGCCGCTGTATTTTTCCTCGAGAAGCTCGTACTGCTGGCAGACCTGCCGTGCCCCGGCGAGGAAATCCGAGCCCTCCTTTGTGGTAACGACGCCACGGCTGGTGCGGATGAAGATTTGTATGCCGAGCTCGGCCTCGAGCTCCCTTATGGCGCTGGTCAGCGTGGGCTGGGAGATATAGAGCCGTTCTGCGGCTTTGTTCATGGAGCCGGTTTCCGCAACGGCAAGAGCGTATTTCATTTGTAATAATGTCATGCTGCGCCCGCTTTCGTTTTTTATTTATGGTAGCATATTGAAATGCCTTTGTCAAGGGGGCGGCGCCCCCTGACCTGCTTTACAAAGGCGCTTTCGCCAAGCATAGGCGCCGTCAAGGCGCCGCGGTGTCGGCGTTCCCTCTGAACGCCAGTGAAGAGGGGCGGCGGCACCGCCAAGGTGCTTTTTAATTGCAAATTGTTTTGGGAAAATGCGGCTTGTGCCGCTTTGTACGGTGGGAAATTACAGCTACGCTGTTGGTACAAACGATTTAATAAAAATGTTTTCGCACAATTGTGAGTGGAGCACCGTTGGGAGAGGGGAAAACTACGTTTTCCACCTCCCCCAAGGGTTCTCCCCTCGCGCTCCCCTCTCCCTAACCCCTACCTCTTTCCCGAAGCGTAAACGTCCTTTGCGTGGGATAGGTTTCTTTTCGCTTTGCGAGTTAAGCGTTAATTTTATGCGTTTGTTGCTTTTTGACACACGCAGTCGCACAATTGAGAATCCGCCAGTATGTTTTAATTGCTCTGACAGGCGCCTGCGCTTTGAGCGCCCCATAAATTTTAATGTGCGGTCGCAAAAAGCGAAAACGTTAACGCCCCACGAAGTCAGCGAGCGAAGCAATGCGATGCTGCGCGTATTCCCATGAGTGCAATTCCATCGCTGGTACATATTACGTTGCATCAACCTACCAGAGCCTAAGCCAAGCATTACAATAAAGTCGCGGAGCGAGATAAACCCAAAATAACAAGCCACGAAAACCTTTAAGGAAAGAGGTAGGGGTTAGGGAGAGGGGAGCGCGAGGGG
>CAVIFG010000202.1:3963-4524 GCA_963641955.1 Escherichia coli | reverse complement strand
GGGCTCGGCCCCTTGACCGCGTGTATTGTGTGCCGTAAAGACGAAAAGCGGATGCTCGACCGCGTGTATTGGCGTCCTAAAGCCGAAATGCCCCCTAAATCCCCGGCACCCCGACATTCCCCGCAGCCTGCGCCCACAAATCCTCATTCGTCACCGACACGCCCGTCTGCTTCGAAAGCCGCTCCACCTCGCGCACTGTCATCACCGTATAATTCACGCCCTCGCGCAGCGTCCCGATTATCCCTACGCCCCAATACCCGCTCTTTTCCAGCAGGCCGCTTTCCGCAAACTCCGCGACCTCCCGCTCGATATCATACTCCACTGAGATTATCTCCGCGTGCCATTCCCCGTCGAAAGTTACTTCCGCAAACTGCGCGCGGTTCTGCTCATTCACGGGCATCCCAAGCGCCCCGGGGTTCACGATCATCTTCCCGCCATGGCGAAAAACAAACGGAATGTGCGAATGCCCGCACAGCATAAGCCCGCAGTCCATCCGCTCCGCCATCGCCGCCGCTTCGGGGGTGTCGGTATGAAAAAGATAATTGCTCTTCTCGGGGGAGC
>CAVIFG010000202.1:1424-3953 GCA_963641955.1 Escherichia coli | reverse complement strand
ATAATAAACGGCGGGCAGCCCTCCGTTTCTATCCTCATGGAAATAGGCATAGCCGCGAGCCAGTCGATCTCATCCGCGCTCAGGCTTTCGTAGGTGTACCTCAGCGCGCCGGTTTTCGAGCCGTATTCCCATTCGCCGCCGTTCCTGTGTTCGATTATATAATCCTCGCGGTTGCCGCGGATGAACACACATTTGTGCCCCCGCGAAAACTCCCGCAGAAGCTTTATCGTTTTCTGCGGATAGGGGCAGTCGGTGATATAATCCCCGAGGAAAATATACATATCGTAATATTTATCCGAAATATACTCAAACACGCTCTCCAGCGCGCAGTGATTTGAATGTATATCGCTAAGCACTGCAAATTTCATAGCTTCACCCCCATTTTCTCTCCGCCGCGGGACAATGCGCGTTCTTCCGCGCGGCGCGAATTTCCGCATAGCACCCGCACTTCGCGCAGGTTCCGTGGTTAAGGCTGTCGCAGGCGCGGCATATTTCAAGGCGGGATTTGTATGTGACTTCGTCCGCGCGCTGTTCCTCGGGAATAGTCGCAATGCGCTCCGCGATCGCCTGCGCAAGATCCTTATCCCCTATGTCCGCCGAAAGGCAGCGGCGGCAGGGCTTCGTATTCATATCCGCGCCTCCTTTTCAAAACAGAAAGCCTTGCCGCCATACGACGGCAGGGCTTAAATTTTTATACGTCAAGAACTATCTCCGCAACGCTGCACGCGGGGAGAATTACCTCCGCGCCGCCGTTTTCACACTTAACGTCCAGCGGCTTTATAACAACGTTTTCGGGATGGTCGAAGTCGTTGCGCGTGTGCACCTCCGCGGTGAGAATGCGCCCTTCGGCGGACTTCACGCTGCCGAATGCCGCGCCGATGTCCACGGTGAATTCCTTATCCAGCGAGCAGTTGGAGATTGTTACGGTTATCCTGCCGTCCTCCCCGATACTTGCGGACTGCGACAGGCAGGGCACGGAAACCTCGCCGTCGGTGTTCTCGTTTTCGATATGGCTGTATATCAGCTCCGCGTCCTGATGGCGCTTGTAGAGGTCGAAAACATGATATGTCGGGGTCTTTATCGTGGTCTTGCCCTCGGTGAGAAGTATCGCCTGAAGCACGTTCACCGCCTGCGCGATGTTCGCCATGTAAACTCGCTCGGAATGGTGGTTGAAAATATTGAGGTTTATCGCCGCAACAATGGCGTCGCGCATGGTGTTCTGCTGATAGAGGAAGCCCGGGTTGGTGTCCGGCTCGACATCGTACCATGTGCCCCATTCATCCACGATAAGACCTATCTTCCTGTCGGGGTCGTATCTGTCCATTATCTTGCTGTGGCGGGTGACAAGCTCATCCATGTGCAGCGTGCGGGAGATAGTGTCGTAATACTCCTTTTCGCCGAACTCCGTTGAGCTTCCCTTGTGGCTCCAGTCCCCGGTGGGCAGGGTGTAGTAGTGCAGGGAAATACCCTTGCAGGTCCATTCGTTCAGCGTTTTCATGATGGTTTCGGTCCAGTGGTAATCGTCGGCGTTGGGGCCGCAGGCTATTCTGAACAGCTCGTTTCCGCTGTAATTGCGGCAGAATGTCGCATAGCGGCGGTAGTTATCCGCGTAATATTCGGGGGTCATGGAGCCGCCGCAGCCCCAGCTTTCGTTGCCGATGCCGAGGTACTTTAGCTTCCACGGCTTCTCCCTGCCGTTTGCCTTGCGGAGCTCCGCCATGGGGGACACGCCGTCGAAAGTCATGTATTCTATCCATTGGGAAAGCTCCTCAACTGTGCCGCTGCCAACATTTCCGCTGATGTAAGGCTCGCAGCCCACAAGCTCGCAGAAGCGCATGAATTCGTGCGTGCCGAAGCTGTTGTCCTCAACAACGCCGCCCCAGTTGGTGTTTATCATTTTCTTTCGGGTAGAAAGGTCGCCGATGCCATCCTTCCAGTGGTATTCGTCCGCGAAGCACCCGCCCGGCCAGCGCAGCACGGGCAGCTTTATCTCGCGGAAAGCCTCTACAACGTCCTTGCGGTAGCCCTCGATATTCGGGATGTCGCTGTCCTTGCCAACGAAAATGCCGTCGTATATGCAGCGTCCGAGGTGCTCGGAAAAGTTGGAGTATATCTCGCGGTTGATGTGGCTTTTCTTGTCTATGGGATTGAGCGTGAGCTTTACGTTTTTCATGGGTTTTCTCCTTTGCGGTGAGTTGTTATGTTGTTGATTTAATTATAAACCATTGACAATCCCGCCGCAATGATATATAATACAATAAAACTGATATATAATACTTTTTTCGGAGGGATGATATGCAGCTCCATTCCATGGGCATTGCCTACCGCCACGACGGCGGCTTCGCCATAGACCGCCCTAACGGCTCGGGGGATAATCTCCTGTTGATATTTCTGACGGCGGCATATGTTGTAACGAACGGGGAGAAGCGCGTGCTGCCTGCGGGCAGCGCCATTCTCTATTCAAAGGGAACGCCGCAGGTATACGGTGCGGTCGGCGCGGAATACATCAACCACTGGGTACATTTCGAC
>CAVIFG010000202.1:0-1414 GCA_963641955.1 Escherichia coli | reverse complement strand
TTCTTCGACAGGGCGGGGGCGGTGTTTGATACCCCCGTGACGGCGCCGTCGCTCCCCGACGCCGAAAAGGTGCTGGAAATGCTCCGCCTTGAAAGCCTTTCGGACGAAAACGGGCAGTGCGTCGACCTGCTGCTTCGCCTGCTTATAACAAAATCCGCCTGCACGGGCGGAACGCCCCCGAAAAATCCCCACAGCGGCCGCCTGCGCGCCCTCCGCGCGGAAATATACGGCAATCCTGCGGGGCATTTCACCGTCGGCGGGCTGGCGAAGAAGCTGTCCCTCAGCCCGACATATTTTCAGACGCTGTACAAAAACGAATTCGGCGTAAGCTGCTACGAGGATATCCTCGCGGCGAAAACGGAGCTTGCGGAATATTATCTGCGGAACACCGCCCTGCCGGTAAGCGCGGTGGCGGAGCTGTGCGGCTACGAAAACGACGTGCATTTTATGCGGCAGTTCAGGCAGCGCACGGGGAAAACGCCGTCCTCGCTTAGAAAGGAGAAGTGACGGCGGGCGGCTGCGCGGTTGTCCTCCCGCCGAAAAAACAGCGAAAAACGGCGCAGCGGCGCAAAATTTATCGGAAAAACGCTTGCATTTTCCGCGGGAGTGTGCTATAATAGCTGATGTCGCAATGCGGCTAAAATTAAATACGGTGTTGTCTTTGCTTAACCACCGTTAAAAAACAAGGAGTTTTTTTATGTCCAAAAATGAGATCTTCAACATCAAAAACATTGTAAGACTCGCGCTTGTGGCGGCGATCTACGTTGCGCTGACCCTCGCGGTGCAGCCGATAGCGTACGGTCCGATACAGATGCGCGTTTCGGAACTGCTGGTGCTTCTGTGCTTCTACAGAAAGGACTACTGCGTATCGCTGACGCTAGGGTGCCTTATCGCGAACCTGTTCAGCCCGTTCGGTCTTTATGACATAATTTTCGGAACACTGGCTACTGCGGTGGCGGTAATTCCGATGTTTTATATGCCGAACATATGGCTGGCGGCGCTGCTTCCTGTGGTAAGCAATGGAATCATCGTCGGGTTCGAGCTGTTTCTCTGCGGCGAGCCGCTGTGGTTCAGCATGGGCTCGGTTGCGGTAGGCGAGCTGGTGGTCGTCGGGATAGTCGGCGCGCCGCTGTTCAAGTTTGCGCTGGAGCGCAGCAAGCCGTTTATGAAGGCGGTGGGGGCAAATCGTCCCGCAGCGCGTAAGGCTACGATTTGATGTGAATATATGAATCGCCGTCCGTTGGGGCGGCGTTTTTTTTGATGGGGAAGCGGTCTGCGCTTAGTCTTTGCGGCGCACAATACACGCGGTTGAGTGTCAACATTTCGTCTTTGTGGCACACATACACGCGGTCAAGGGGTCGCACCCCTTGCAGGTCGAGGGCGGCGCCCTCGTCGCCGTCCGCAGACGGCGAAA
>CAVIFG010000201.1:0-4530 GCA_963641955.1 Escherichia coli | reverse complement strand
ACATAAAAAGAGTATGATAAAATAAATATGTAGGCATTTTTGCCGAAAAAGATGTAAACGAAAGGGATAACAATTAAATGCAGTACACAGGTTCGGATATAATTGTTGAATGTCTGCTGGAACAGGGCGCGGATACCGTATTTGGCTACCCGGGCGGCGCTGTCCTCAATATATACGACAGTCTTTACAAATACAGCGACAAGATAAGACACGTCATCACCTCGCACGAGCAGGGCGCCTGCCACGCGGCGGACGGATATGCGCGTTCCACCGGCAAGACCGGCGTTGTCATCGCTACAAGCGGCCCCGGCGCGACTAACCTTATCACAGGTATCGCCACCGCTCATATGGATTCCATCCCGCTGGTTGCCATCACGGGCAACGTAAGCTGCGGACTTCTTGGTCTGGACAGCTTCCAGGAGGTGGATATCACAGGCATAACCATGCCGATAACCAAGCATAATTTCATTGTCAAGGATGTAAGGGATCTTGCGGACACACTGCGTCTTGCGTTCAAGATCGCTGGCAGCGGAAGAAAGGGCCCCGTTCTTGTGGATATCCCCAAGGACATCACTGCGGCAATGTGCGAATACACCCCCATGCCCGCGGTAGTTCCCGAAACAGTTACAGATATCTGCGAAAAGGAACTCGACGCAGCAGCTGAGCTTATCGCAGCTGCCAAGAAGCCTTACATATACGCAGGCGGCGGTGTCATCTCCTCCGACGCTTCCGAGGAACTGAAAAAGCTTGCCGAACTGTGCGACGCTCCTGTATCCTGCTCTCTGATGGGTCAGGGCGCTTACGACCAGACCGACCGCCGTTATATCGGTATGCTGGGTATGCACGGTACTGTAAGGGCAGCAGCGGCGCTTAACTCCTGCGACCTGTTCATCGGTATCGGCACACGTTTCTCCGACCGCGTTATCGGCGACCCGAAGGTATTCGGAAAGAATGCGAAGATAATCCACATTGATATAGATCCCGCGGAGTTCAACAAGAATGTTGAAGTCAACGCGACGATAAGCGGCGACGTAAAGGCGGCGCTTACCAAGCTCTGCGCAAAGGTTGCACAGAAAGACAATGCCGACTGGATGAACGAGATACTCGGCGGGGATTACCCCGAGCCTGTTCAGCAGGGAACGGACGAGCTTCCCGTAACCCCCGAGGCTGTTATTGAAAAGCTGGACGAACTCACCGGCGGCGACGCGATAATCACCACCGAAGTTGGCCAGAATCAGATGTGGGCGGCGCAGTATTACCGCTTCAGAAAGCCCCGCACCTTTGTTTCCTCGGGCGGACTGGGCACCATGGGATTTGGCCTTGGCGCATCCATCGGCGCAAAGGTCGGCAACCCCGATAAGACCGTTGTGAACATTGCGGGCGACGGAAGCTTTGCGATGAACCTCAACGAGCTTATCACCGCATCCGCACACAACATCCCTGTTATCGAGATGGTTATAAACAACAACGTTCTCGGCATGGTGCGCCAGTGGCAGCGCCTGTTCTATAACAAGCACTTCTCGCAGACCACCCTTGACGACAGACATATCGACTATGTCAAGCTTGGTGAGAGCTTCGGCATAAAGACGCTGGTTATCGAGAAGAACGAGGAGATTGAGCCTGTCCTCAGGGAAGCGCTTGAGATATCGAAGTCCGCACCTGTTATGATAGAGGTAAGGATAGATCGTGATATCAACGTTCTGCCCATGATACCCGCGGGCAAGCCTGTTGTTAACCCCATTACTTATATAGATCTGGAGGCATGATCCATGCAGGAATATGTATTATCAGTAAAAGTTGCGAATAATAATGGTGTACTGCTGCGCGTTTCAAGCCTTTTCAGCAGACGCTGCTTCAATATAAAGAGCCTTAACGCCGCAGAAACCGAGGTGCCCGAGGTTTCCCGACTGACCATCGTAGTCGCGGGCGATATTAAGGTACTGGAGCAGATAAAGAATCAGCTTATGAAGCTGTATGACGTTATCGACGTAACCATCCTTGAGGACGCAGTATGCCGCGAGCACGTTCTTGTCCGCGCGGGCAGAAGCGACACCGACCGTCAGAAGATCATCGAGATAGCAAACCTTTTCAGAGCAAAGCTTGTTGATATCGCGGCAGACAGCGTTATGCTGGAGCTTACCGGCGAGCCTGCAAAGCTTGACAGCTTTATCGACCTGCTGAAGCCCTACGGGATCATCAAGATGGTGAGAAGCGGTATTTCCGCCCTCGAGAGAGATTAATTAAATAAAAAGGATAGAAGATATGAGAACGTCTCACTTTATGTTTCCCTTGTTCATATCGGCATTATTCCTTTCGGGGTGCAGTACCCCGATTTCAGAGAGCAGCTCCGCTTCAATTGACACCGAGCAGGCAGAGGTTTCGGAGCAGACGATGTCTGAAATAACACAGTCGGCGGGCGAAAGCACGGCGGATGAAGTTTCCGTTCCCGGTGAATCGTCCGAAACCGCCGATTCAGCATTTCCGACCGGCGGCTCGGTCGGCTGGGTGTATTGCATGGATAAGAACCCGTACCCGCAGCCGACGTCGTTGTCCGAAAACAACGTTTTTGTTGATTACGACTATATCGCTGATATTCAGCCGGATACAGAGCATGAAAAATACGCCTACTTCACTGATATCGCGGTGGAGGCGGTGAAAAATTCCGACAGATACAAGATCGTGTCGCAGTGGATAAGGGATAACCCCGATGCCGCCGACACCATCGTTGAATATCAGAGCGACGGCAAGGACATAACGCTTGGAGAGCGGCTCGTTGACGGAAAACCCATGGTGACGGTCCGCGGGGCATTTATAAATGACTTCGACGGCGACGGCTATGAAGAAGCTTTCGTTGTTGTGAATACTGTTCTCGACCGCGACAAGACGCTGGATTATGTTATATTTGTAAATTATGGCGGCCGCGCCGACCCTGAATACAAGTGGAACAGAATAAGCTGCCTTACCTCCGTGGATATGCTTGACTATGGCATGGACAAGCAGCTCGTTTTCAATGCCTACGGGTCGTTCGGGGCTGATACGCATTCGCCGCTTATCGGCGTGCGCGGGAAAGAAATGTTCACGCATTACGATTTTCGCGGGTCGTACAGCAAATCCGACTGCTTCCTGGCAACTTTCGGCTGGCAGGCAAGCGGCGAGTTCATGATATACGACACCTCGGCGCACAGATATCGCACGGTGGTCGGCGTGCCGATCAGCATTGATGATATGTACGCGATGGACAGCACGGGAGTTCTCCCGCCGAAAGAAGAGCTGGATTTCCCCGAAGCGCAGATCATCGGCAATAAATTCTACGCCCTCGGCGGTTCGGAGTTTATGAGCGGCGTGATTTTCTACATCTACGAAAACGGGATGTTTACCGAAGTCCGCGGGGCGTATCCCGAGAAAGATGAAATAGCCATCAGAATATCGGAATATCCGTCAAAGGACACCGTTCTCATTGATGATTACGACGCGGTCATATCTTCCATGGTTAAGCCGTCTGAAGCGGCTGCTATTGTGCAGAATGCACAATAATTGACAAAGATTTAACAGAAATATTTCTGTGGTATACCGACGAAAGGCGGGAAGCAAGTTGAACATACTTCATCTGAAATACGCTGTTGAAGTGGCAAAGACCCATTCCATCAGCAAAGCTGCCGAGAACCTGTATATGGGGCAGCCTAACCTCTCGCGCGCAATAAAAGAGCTGGAAGAATCGCTCGGTATAACGATTTTCAAGAGGACCACAAAGGGCATAACCACCACCCCCGACGGGGACGAATTTCTCCAGCGCGCACGCAGGATAGTGTCGCAGGTGGAGGAGGTGGAGGAGCTCTATCACAACGGCAGGGCGAAGAAACAGCAGTTTTCCGTCTGTGTGCCCCGCGCAAGTTACTTTGCGGAGGCGATGGCGGAATTTTCGAAGCACATCGCGCTGGATACCCCCGCCGAGATATTCTATAAAGAAACCAACTCCATGCGAACCATCAACAATGTTGTCAAGGAGGATTTCAACCTCGGCATTGTGCGGTACCAGTCGAGTTTCGAGAAGTATTTCAGAGAGATGTTCTCCGAAAAGAAGCTGGTTTACGAAACGGTTTCGGAGTTCACATACAGCCTGCTGGTCAGCAAAAGCAGCCCCCTTGCGGCAAAGGATGATATATCGCTTGACGAGCTGGGCAGCTATATCGAGATAACCCATGCTGATCCGTATGTTCCGACGCTCCCGCTGATAGACGTGAAAAAGGCGGAGCTTTCGGAGTATGTGGATAAGCATATATATGTTTTCGAGCGCGCGTCGCAGTTCGTGCTGCTGGGCAAGGTGCCGAACACATTCATGTGGGTGTCGCCGATACCGCAGCATTTTCTTGATGATTACGACCTTGTCGCAAAGCGCTGCTCCAAGAACAACAAGGTTTATAAGGATGTGCTGATTTATCGCAAGGATTATCACCTTACCGATCTGGACAAACAGTTCATCACCGATGTATGCAACGCAAAGCATGAGTGCTTCAAGTAAAACCGCTATGC
>CAVIFG010000200.1:3815-4548 GCA_963641955.1 Escherichia coli | reverse complement strand
CTTGCGGGAATAGGCTGGCTGGGCGCGATCCTGTTCACATTCGGACTTTATACGATATGCGAGTACGGCTTCAACCTTTACACGGGTAAGGTCGGGTATATCGCCTACGATTTCCGCAATGTGAAGTACATAGGTCATGTGGCGCTGGTGCTGCTTTTCAACCTTTTGGCGACATTCGCGGTCGGCGCGCTGATGAGTCTTGCATTTACGGAGCTTTCCGCAAAGGCGGCGGAGATGTACGCCGCAAAGCTGGAACATTCCATGTTCAGAAGCTTCCTTTCGGCGGTGTTCTGCGGGCTGATAATGTTCATCGCGGTAGACACGGGAAAGAGAGGGCGCAAGCTCGGAATGTTCCTCGGCATACCGACGTTCATTTTCTGCGGGTTTGACCATTCCATCGCAAATTCGTTCTACAACGGGCTTGCTGTCGGCGCGGATACGTTCACACTGAGGAACGGTTTGTTTATCCTCGTCGTTGTCCTCGGCAACGCCGTCGGCGGAATGCTTTTGCCGCTGCTTATGGGAAAGAAGCTCCGCGAAGCGGAATAAAAAGGAGAACAGGCTTTGAACAGATTTAAGACTGCACTCATCATGACGGCGTATGCCGTGGTTTTTGCCGTGGTTTTTGCGCTGATGTTCCTGCTGCTTTTTGCGGCGGCGGTCGGCGTGCCCGCGGGGCTGATGATGGGATTTCTCGGTGCGGTCACACTGCTGTTCAAGGCCGATTTTGTAA
>CAVIFG010000200.1:0-3670 GCA_963641955.1 Escherichia coli | reverse complement strand
CGGGCATTGCGCCCGAGGTCATGACATTCGGCGGGATATCTGCGGCGGCCGCCGCGGCGTTTCTGGGGCTTCTCGCGGTTAAGGCCGGATTCGCGGTGTCGAGGGCGTTCGTAAGGATGAAAAAGCGCTGCGACAGGCTGAGGGGCTGGTGAGCATGGAACGTGTTGTAAACAGGCTGCTGGTCGTTACGGCGGTGATCGCGCTGGCATTCGGCGGGCTTGCGTTTCTGTTCAGGAATTCTGCGCACGATTCTCTCAGCAAGGACGATATCACGCTGCCGTTCTGCGAGTACGTAGATATCGAGCTGCTGCGGCTGGATGTTACCGTCATCCCGACAGACGATGATGAGATACGCATAAGCTACATCGACGATGTGCCGATAAACGTTGATACGGACTACAATAAAATAACGATATCCGAAAGCGATGATTTCGTGATATCGCTGTTTGCAGGCTCCCGCAGTGACCTCGGGCTATATGTATACCTCCCGCGGGAGATATACCGCAGCGTAAGGATATCCACGGGCAGCGGAAACGTGAACGTCGGCAGGGTGGACAGCGAGCTGCTTTCCGTGGCGACGGACAGCGGCGACATCTTATGGGAGAATGCCTGCTGCCTTGGAAATATCTCGTCCTCGACGGGAAATGCGCGGATAGTTTTCGATACGGTGGTTTCCGAAACCTCGGTAATGCTGCGCAGGGGCGACGCAGAGATAATTCTTCCCGAAAAAAGCTCGACGGCACTCGATTTTCAGACCGACACGGGCGAGTGCGTCACCGATCTTGTCAGCGGGGAAATATACGGCAGCTTTATGTACAGCTTCAACGGAGGCTCCCGGGTGATACACGCGTCGATAGACGAGGGAACGCTTACTGTTTCCGAAAAAGCACGGGACAGCAGCGGAAAGGATTAAATAAATGAAACAGTTCAGACAGGTTCTTACAATAACATCGGACACGCCCGAGCAGTTCTTCAACCTTTCTTACGAGGTGGAGGCGTGCCTGCGCAGAAGCTCCATATCCGAGGGAATATGCGTGGTCATTTCCCAGCACAGCACCTCCGCGGTGTTCCTCGAAAACGACAACGAGGCTCTGTATGAGGACTGGCGGCGCCTGCTGGATACGCTGGTAAACGGCGAAACCAGATACAAGGTGGATTATTCCAGCGCGGGCGCGGGGCATTTAAGACAGATGCTGCTCGGCGGGTCGGTGACCGTTCCTGTTTCGGAGGGAAGGCTTGACCTCGGCCCGCGCCAGTACATAATGTACGGCGATTTCGACGGCTGCCGCGAAAAGAACGTTATTGTTAAAATTATCGGAGAATAAATACTGAAATGCTTTCTGTAATCATTCCTGCCTATAACGAGCATGAAAACATAAAAAACACCGCGTCCGTGGTCGCGGGGATACTCGACGGGGAGAAAATTCCGTTCGAGATACTTTTCGTCGACGACGGCTCCCGCGACAACACATGGGACGAGATACGCGCCGCTTCGGAAGCGGACGGGCGCGTGCGCGGGCTGCGTTTTTCGCGCAATTTCGGAAAAGAGGGCGCGATTTTCGCGGGGCTTCATTCTGCGGCGGGGGAGTGCGCTGTGCTTATCGACTGCGACCTGCAGCACCCGCCTGCCATAATCCCGAAAATGTATCGTATGTGGGAAAACGGCGCGGAGGTCGTTGAGGCGAGAAAGGCCTCCCGAGGAAAAGAAAGCGGCATTCATAAAATGTTCGCGGGCTGGTTTTACGGGATAATGAAGCGTTCTTCCGGCATAAACCTTGACGGCGCGAGCGATTTCAAGCTGCTGGACAGAAAGGTCATTGACGCGCTGTGCGAGCTTCCCGAGAGGATGACGTTTTTCCGCGCGCTTTCGGGCTGGGTAGGATTCAAGACGGAAACGGTGATGTTCGATGTCGCTCCCCGCGCGGCGGGAACGACAAAATGGAACTTCGGCAAGCTGTTCAGGTTCGCGGTGAATTCCATCACGTCTTTCACGAATTTCCCGATGCACATCATTACGGTGGTAGGCGTTATTTTCGGCATATTTGCGGTGATACTCGGCATACAGACGCTGGTGAATTATTTCTGCGGAAATGCACAGGAGGGCTTTTCGACGGTGATACTGCTGATACTTATCGTCGGCGCCTGCGTGATGGTGGGGATAGGCATAATCGGCTTCTACCTCTCGAAAATATATGAGGAAATCAAACAGCGCCCGAGGTACATAATCTCCGAGCGCATAGGTGACGTAAAAAAGCAAACAGCGGGGGAAAGTAAATGAAGCAGCGGCTGCTGAAAGTATGGGATTTTATTTGCAGGAACAGGGCGTATTTTCTGGCGTTTATACTGCCCGTTGCCATACTTTTCGTTTCGTACATAATTTTCGGCGTATGGCCGTTCGGGGAGAGGTCTGTGCTCTCCCTTGACCTCAACGCGCAGTATGTGTATTATTTCGACTATATGTACGATGTTTTTGCGGGAAAAGAGAGCCTTTTCTACTGCTGGAGCAGGAATCTTTCCGGCGAATTTATGGGTATAATCGGGTATTATCTCGCGAGCCCGTTCAACTGGCTTGTGTGGATATATCCCCGCACGATGATAACCGAGGGGCTCATGACGATGATGCTCGCGAAGGCGGGCGCGTCTGGGCTTACGATGGCTTTCCTGCTGAAAAAGCACCGCGGCTATTCCAATATGACGGCGCTGCTGTTTTCGGTGATGTATGCGCTGTGCGGCTTCTTCGTGGTGCAGACCATGAACCCGATGTGGCTGGACGGGCTGGTTGCACTGCCGCTGGTCGTGATGGGCGTTGAGCGGGTCTGCGACAAGCGGAGGTTCGCGCTGTATGTCATTTCGCTGGTGTATATTTTCGCGTCGAATTTCTACATCGGCTACATGATAGGCATTTTCTCGGCGCTGTATTTCCTGTACTACATTTTCTCGGGAAAGAGCGTAAACAAGCGCTTTGGGCAGAAGTGCGCGGCGGCGATCGTTTATGCGGCGGCGTCGGTTTCGGCGATACTTATGTCCTGCTTCATGATACTGCCGGTTTACAAATCGCTTTCCAACGGAAAATTCGAGTTTTCAACTCCGGATTATTCCCCTGCGGAAAACTTTAACATCGCGGATATTTTCATCAAGCTTTTCCCCACGACATACGACACCGTGCGGATGGAGGGGCTTCCGATACTGTACTGCGGAACGCTGGCGCTTATTTTCGCGGTGGTTTATTTCTGCGTGAAAAAGTTCCCCGCGCGGGAGCGTATCGCGGGCGGAATGCTTATCGGCGTGCTTGTGCTTTCGATGTACATTCGTCCGCTGGATATGATGTGGCACGGAGGACAGCTTCCTAACTGGCTTCCTTACAGATACAGCTTTATTATCAGCTTCCTGCTGGTGCTCTTCGGCGCGCAGGCGTTTGAGAACATCCGCAGCGTAAGGGGAAAGGTGCTCGGCGGGGCGTCTGTGGGGCTTGTGGGCGTGCTGCTTTACTGCGACCTGAATGCAGGACATGAGTATTTCGATACAACGCTGATAATCGTTATCCCGCTGCTTGTGCTGGCGGTGATGGCGCCGATGGCGTATGCCTACAAAAAGCGCGGAAACAAGCTTGCAATGCGCATCGCGATGGTGTCGCTGGTGAGCCTTGAGGCGCTGCTGAATACCTCGATGT
>CAVIFG010000199.1:0-4560 GCA_963641955.1 Escherichia coli | reverse complement strand
GGCGCATACATACCGTGAAGCAGCACTGTTTTGCCACTTCGGCGCTGTGCGCGGGGTACGCCGCCGAAGCGGGCTTTGAAAGTGCCGGCGCGCTGGCGGGTCTTGTGCATGACCTCGGCAAGCTGTGCGATGATTTTGACGGCTATGTAAACAAAAGAAACAACATCACCCGCGGGCAGATAGACCATGCCTATGCGGGAGCGCGGTACATATGGGAAATGGGGAAGGACGGCGCGTTATGGGTGAGGGAAGCGGCGCGGCTTGTGGCTCATGTCGTTATCTCTCACCACGGGCTGCACGACTGGGTCGATATCGAACAGCATGACTACTTTCAGAAAAGGGTTTCGAACGATAAGCGCTGGGATGAAATAAGGGCTGCGGCGGATGAAATGCTCCCGAAAGATACGCTGACGGAGCTTCTCAAGAAAGCTGCGGAGGAACTCAAAGCGGCATACGGAAAGGTCGAAAAGCTGACCGCGGGCGAAAAGGACAAGGACAAATTCAGGGCGTTTTACATAGGCATGATGGAGCGCTTCCTGCAGTCCTGCCTTATCGACGCAGACCGCACCGATACCGCCGATTTCATGAACGGAACGACCACCCGCGAGCCCGATACCGCCGTGGTCTGGGAGGGGATGGAGCGCCGCATGGCGGAAAAGCTTGCTTCATTTTCGGGCAGGACTGACCGTATTTCTGTGCTTCGGCGTGATATTTCAGACCGCTGCGCGGTGTTCGCGGATCATCCCGTCGGGGCGGTAAGGCTGATAGTCCCCACGGGCGGCGGCAAAACGCTTTCGTCACTCAGGTTCGCGATAGAATACTGCCGAAAATACGGCATGAAAAAGATAATCTACACCGCGCCGTATATGTCCATACTGGAGCAGAACAGCGCGGAATTCCGCAGCATATCCGGGGAGGAAAACTTCCTCGAGCACCACTCGGACATCGTTTCTAAAATAGAGGATGAAGAAGAGCTTGCAAAGTACGAACTCGCCTGCGAGCGCTGGACAAGCCCCGTTATAGCAACAACGATGGTGCAGTTCCTGAACGCCCTGTTTTCGGGCAGGACCGCTTCGGTGCGGAGGTTTCACAGGCTGTGCGGCGCGGTCATGATAATCGACGAGGTGCAGTCGCTGCCGCTGAAATGCGTGTACCTGTTCGACCTTGCGGTGAATTTCCTTACGAAATTCATGGGCGGCACGGTGATATTGTGCTCCGCAACACAGCCGCAGCTTGACAGGACGCGCTATCCCATCATACTTGACGAGCGCGGCTCCATGACGGGGGATTATACTGCGGATTTCGAGAATTTCCGCCGCACAAGGGCGGTGCCCCTGTTGAAAAACGGCGGGTACGATTATGATGAAGCCGCGGCGATATGCATGGAAAAATTCCGCGAAAACGGCGATATTCTTGTAATAGTAAATACGAAACGTTCCGCCGCAGAGCTTTTCGGACGGCTGTCAGAACTCAACGCGGCGGAGCCCGAGCCTGCGGAGATGGCGCATATAAGCACGCGGCTCTGTCCCGAGCACAGAAAGCGTGAAATAGAGCGCCTGCGCGGGCTGCTGGATGAAAAGAAGCCTGTTATCTGCGTGACCACGCAGCTTATTGAAGCAGGGGTGGACATCAGCTTCCGCTGTGTTGTAAGGGCGTTGGCGGGGCTGGACAGCGCCGCGCAGGCGGCGGGCCGCTGCAACAGAAACGGCGAAGCCGACTGCCGCGATGTTTATATCCTCGAACTTGGTGGCGAGCGGCTCGGCGGGCTTCCCGAAATAAAGGCGGGAAAGGCGTGCGCTTCGTCGGTTTGTACCCAGTGCGGGTTTGAGGATATCCTGTCACCAGAGGCTGCGGCAGAGTATTTCGGGCGGTATTACTGCGAAATGGAAAAGGTGCTTGCATATCGCTGCCGCGACGGTGAGCAGGATGCCGACCTCGTTGATCTGCTGTCGCTGGACAAATCCCGAGGAAACGGCGGAGCGACGAAATACTGCGGACAGGCATTCTCGACGGCGGGCAGCATTTTCGAGGTCATCGACAATGCCACTCAGCCCGTGATAGTACCTTACAACGACGACGCGCGGAACATCATCGCAGCGCTGAACGGGGATATATCCTTGCAGGAGCTAGTGAAGCTTCAGCGCGCAGCGCAGAAATACACTGTCGGCGTCTACCCGCAGGAGATGAAGCTGCTTTCCGACAGCAGGGCGGTATACACGCTGAATTGCGGCGCGCTTGCGCTTGCGGATGGATACTATGATATGTCGCTGGGAATGACCACCAACGGTACGTCGGAAGATCTGTTTTTCTGACATAGTTTGTTGACATTCACGTTAAATCATAGTATAATACAACCAAGGATTTTACAGACAAAGGAGTGATCATATTGAGCAGACCAAAGCATGACAATTATGTGGAGTTTGAAGTGAGCGGGGATCTGGCGCTTTTTTCGGATGTCCTGACAAAACCCGGCGGAGAAAAATCCAGTTATCCTATCCCTACCTACGAGGGGTTGAAAGGAATACTACATAGCATTTACTGGAAGCCTACTATAATTTGGATAATTGATGATGTCCGCATTTTAAACAAGATATCCACTGAGCGCAAGGGAATACGCCCGATAAAATACGGCGGCGGAAACGACCTTGCATACTATACCTATCTGAAAGATGTGCGCTATCAGGTCAGGGCGCATTTCGAGTGGAACGACAACCGTCCCGAGCTTGCAAATGACCGCAATGAAAACAAGCACCACAACATCGCAAAGCGCATGATAGAGCGCGGCGGCAGGCGTGATATCTTCCTCGGCACGCGGGAGTGCATGGGGTATGTAAGACCGTGCGTTTTCGGCGAGGGCGAGGGATATTATGACAATTCGGGCGAAATACTTTACGGCTTCACTTATCACGGAATCACATACGCGGATGAAAGTGAGCTCCCCGAGGATAAAGGGCTGCTGACGGTGCGCTTCTGGCAGCCGAAAATGGTGAACGGCGTTATTCATTTCGCGCGCCCCGATGAGATTCCCGAGGAGCACAAGCGCCACATCAGAAAAATGGAGATCAAGCCGTTCGGTCGGGAGCTGGGTAATTTCAGCGGACTGGATGAGTTTGATTTTGCGGACGGAGGTGACGAGGTTGAGCTGGGTTGAGGAACTTGGTAAGGTTTACGAGTTGTGCACCACATCGGATTTCGACGGAGAGCCCCTGCTGCCGATAGCACATTCCACCGCCAATGCGCAGATCGAGGTGAACATTAATTCCGATGGAACTATTCCTCCGAGCGGATTTGCGGAGCGTGTGGATAAAACGAATCAGGTAACGCTGATACCTGTTACGGAAGCTTCGGCGGCGAGGACATCCAAGCCTGTACCGCATCCGTTTGCGGACAAGCTTATGTATATCGCGGGGGATTACAGACAATTCGCTCCGTGTGTTGATTTGGCAAAGAACAAGAAGAAAGATTATCCGAAGTATTACGAAGAGTACATAGATCAGTTGAAAGGTTGGTGCGATTCTCCGTATTCAAACAAGTATGTTAAAGCGGTTTATGAATACCTTTCCAAAGGCACGCTTATTGCAGATCTTATTGCGGCAAAAGTTCTTGAAACCGACCCCGACACAGGAAAGCTGACCGACGGCAAGATCAACGGAATTGCACAGGAAGATTGCTTTGTAAGGTTCCGTGTGGACGGCGAGCCTACATGGAAAGAAAAGAAGATGCACGACAGCTTCATAAGCTTCAACAGCATGAATGTTGGCGCCCCACAGTTGTGCTATGCAACGGGAAATCACGAAGCACCGACATACAGCCATCCAAAGAAAATACGCAATGCCGGAGATGGAGCAAAGCTGTTCTCAACAAATGATGAAAGCGGTTTTTCTTACCGTGGCAGATTTTTCAATAAGGAAGAAGCCGTATCCATCGGATATAACTTTTCGCAGGAAATGCACAATGCGCTGAAATGGCTTGTTGTACATAATGGCAGACAATTCGGCGATCTGTGTCTTATCACATGGGAAAGTGCACTGAAATTTGTTCCGCAATCGGACGAGGGAAGTGAAAGCCTTTTTGGAGATGAGGAGCCGGAACGATATGACCCCAAAGCAAGCAATAAAAATCAGATGGTTTTTTCGCTCACCGGCAGAGAGAACATCTACGGCGATAATTCCAAAACCATGCTGATGATGCTTGACAGCGCAGGTCCGGGGCGTATTTCCGTGTCAATGTATACTGAGCTTCCCACGTCGGATTATCTTGCGAACCTTGAAAAGTGGCACAATTCCACGGCGTGGATAAGAAAAGGCAAACTATGCTCATTCTCAATGAAAGAGATCGCCAATTTTGCTTTTGGAACCGAGCAGAAATTCGTCGAGTGCACGCCCGCGGTGCTGAAAGAAACAATACAGCGCCTTGTTCCCTGTGCCGCCGAGGGGCGCCATATCCCGACGGATATCGTAAATTCGCTTTTCAACAAGGCGCGCCGCCCAACTTCGTATGAAAGCGAGGGCAACTGGAAAAATGTACTGAACTGCGCCTGCGGAATGCTGCGCAGACAAA
>CAVIFG010000198.1:0-4578 GCA_963641955.1 Escherichia coli | reverse complement strand
ATATGGAGCAGGTAGACCTTATAAAAAGTATGTCGGACAAGTACGAGGTGACGGAGGGCAAGCGGGTTTTCCCCGATATTACGCACTACCACACCCTTAACCCCGACTACTATCTTTTCAGAAAATTCCGCACCAAAAACGGTAAGTCCGTGGGATATGTTCATCTTCTCCCCGAAACGGTGGATACAAGCCTTAATCTGCCGAAGCTTTTCAAAAAGGTGTTTTACCGCTACATGATAAGCTTCTACAAAAGCATGGACTACCTCGTGACCGTAAACCCGTATTTCATCGGCAGGCTTGCGCACTACGGCGTGGATAAGTCCCGCGTGACATACATACCGAACTATGTTTCCTCCCAGAAATTCCACCCGCTTTCCGCCGGGGATAAGCTGGCGCTGAGGAAAAAATACGGGCTTCCCGAGGATAAATTCACGGTGGTATGTGCGGGTCAGCTTCAGGTGAGAAAGGGCGTTTTCGATTTTGCGGAGCTTGCCCGCAGAATGCCCGACGTTAGCTTCGCATGGGCGGGCGGATTTTCCTTTGGAAAAATGACCGACGGATATAAGGAGATAAACAAGCTTGCGGAAAACCCCCCGAAAAATCTGTATCTTCTCGGCATGATAGAGCGCGAGGATATGAACGGGATATATAATATGGGCGATGTTATGCTGCTGCCGTCGTTCGAGGAGTTGTTCCCCATGACTATTCTCGAGGCGATGTGTGCGCACACTCCGATTCTTCTCCGCGACCTTGATATATACCCCGATATCCTGTTTGATTTCTACCGCCGCGCGGACAGCGTGGAGGGCTTCGAGCAGGTGATACGTCAGATGATGACGGATAAGGAGTTCTATGCGAAGTGCGTGGAGGATTCCCGCCGCGGAAACGAGTTCTATTCCAAGGAGCACGTCACGAAAATGTGGGATGAGTTCTACACTATGGTTTATGATTCTATCAAGAAAAAATAAGTAATTCCCCCTTCGGTTTGAAGGGGGAAATTTTCGTCTTTACGGCACACAATACACGCCTATAAAATTTTAAGCAGCGAAAGTGTTAAGCAGGCGCGTTAATCCGACTTAAAAAGCGTTAAAGTGGGTTCAAGTGGGGAAAAAACATTTATTACCCATTCATTTATAATAATACGCAAGTATCAGCTCCGTAACGCGGTCGTAACTCAGCGCCCCGTCCGACACACCCTGTGCCTTTATAAACCCGTCATTGACCGCGTGCGAAACATCCTTTACCGCACCCTTGTGCGAGTTTATGTATTCATTCTCCGCGGTGAAATCCGCGACCATGCCCTCCGTACAGTGAGCTGCCGCCTGCGCCCATATATCCTTGTCGTATGCGTAAAGCGCGTTGGCGCAGTATTTATACGCTTCCATGTACCCTGAGTAGCGATATTCGGGGTATTCGCTGTTTATGCAGGAAAGAAACGCGAGGAAGTTGCATTCATTCTCGAATGCCGTGCCGCGGGAGTGCGCGCTTTCGTGCGCGGCGGTGAACGGTATCGAAAAATCGGGCTGGGCGGTGTTTACGTTGCACTCCGCAAAGAACGGGAAGTACATCCCCGTTATCCCCGTGTACGACCACGCTTCCGACAGCATGACCGGCTTCTGCCGCCAAACCGCGCCCCACAGGAATGGATATTCCTCCGTAAGCGCGTCGTAGCCGCTGCCTGCGCGGGTCAGCTCCGTAAAAATGCTCTCAGAAAACACCGCGTTTCCGTTTTCGTCCGTTTCGAGCTCGGCGCGGGCCTCCGCTGCGCCCTCCGCGAGGGTCACGCAGACGTCAAGAAGCTGCTCCGCCGTCTTTTTTGACGTGTCCAGCCCCATAAGCTGCTCCAGCGGCAGGCGGTAGTAATTCGCGCCGTGGCATATCATGTACATAAGGCAGGCGAAGCTTACAAAGCATACTGTGCCGCGCCCCGCTTTCAGCGCCGTCCTGCCCTTGTGGGAGGATTTCTTCATCTTTACAATAAACAGTACGACAAGGAAAATCACCAGCGGCGCCGCAAGCACCACCAGCAGTTCCGTCAGCGAGATGGGGATAATGCTCGTTATAAATCCCAGCGGCACGGTTATCACCCGAAAAAGCCCGCGGGAGAACACATATTCCGTAAATTCGGGGAAATACGGCAGGATGAAATACATCGCCGCCGCAAGCAGCAGCGGCAGGAAAATCCACGTCGCCTTAAAAAACTTCTTCATGCTTTACCTTCCTGTAAGACCGCGCAGGCGCTCGACGCATTCGCGCACTATCCGTGCGGCGGTTTCGATCTCCTTGGGGGTGTTTTTGTCGGAAAGGCTGAGCCGCAGCGGCCCCGTCAGCCACTTGTCCTCAACGCCCATCGCCCGCAGAACGTGCGACGGCTCCCCGCTGCCGCTTGCACAGGCGGAGGCAGAGGAAGCGCACACCCCCGCAAGGTCAAGGTCGAGCACCAGCGCTTCCCCCTCTATCCCGTCGAAGGAGAAATTCACGTTGCCGCACAGGCGGTCAGTCCTGCTTCCGTTAAGGCGGGAGCGGGGGATAGCCGACAGCCTTTCGATAAGCATATCCCGCAGGGCGGATATGTGCTTCTGCCGCGCGGGGATATCGCCGCAGATTATTTCAAGTGCTTCTCCGAAAGCCGCGATGGCGGCGGTGTTTTCCGTGCCGGAGCGCATTCCGCGCTGCTGCCCCCCGCCGAAAATAAGCGGGTGCAGCGGCGTGCCTTTCCTTACATAAAGCAGCCCGCAGCCGCACAGCCCGCCGACCTTGTGCGCGGAAACTGACATCATATCCGCCCGTATCTCCCGCATATCAAGCGTGATATTTCCCGCCGCCTGCACTGCGTCCGTGTGGAATAATACGCCCTCGCGGCGGCACAGCTCGCCTATCTCCGCGATGGGCTGCAATGTTCCCACTTCGTTGTTTGCCGCCATAACGGAAACCAGCGCGGTTTCGGGGGTGAGGACCTGCTCCACCTGCTTGGGCGATATCCTGCCGTATTCATCGGGGGAGAGATATATCACCTCTGCGCCGCGTTTTTCCGCTTCGCGGCAGGAGTTGAGTATCGCGGGGTGCTCTATCGCGGTGGTGATTATGCGCCGCTTTCCCGTGGCGGCGAGGGCGGAAAAAATCGCCCAGTTGTCGCTTTCGGTGCCGCCGCTGGTGAAATATATCTCGCTCGGCTCCGCGCCGAACGCCGCGGCGCACTGCTCCCGCGCGCGGATGACAGCAAGGGCGGCTTTCCGCCCCTGCGAATGTGCGGCGGAGGGATTTCCCCCCTCGGTTATAAACGGCATTGCCGCCGCGACCGCGCGGGGATTTGGGCGCGCCGTCGCGGCATTGTCTAAGTATATCATGCGGTTACTCCAGAATTATCGTAAATGGGCCGTCGTTCAGCAGGTCGACCTTCATATCCGCGCCGAAAACGCCCGTCTGCACCACGGGTATTTCGCGGCGGCAAAGCTCGGTGAAATATTCGTACAGCCGTTCGGCTTCCTTCGGCTCCTTTGCCATGAGGAAATTCGGACGGTTTCCCTTGCGGCAGTCGGCGTACAGCGTGAACTGCGAGATTATCAGCAGCTCGCCGCCCACATCCCGCAGGGACAGATTTGTCTTTCCCTCGCTGTCGGAGAAAATTCGCAGATTTATAAGCTTCGCGGAAAGGCGTTCGCATTCCGCTTTGGTGTCCTCCGCGCCTACGCCAAGTAAGACAAGAAATCCGTTTCCTATCTGCCCTTTCACTTCCCCGTCGACGGAAACGCTCGCGCGGGTCACTCTTTGTATAACTATTTTCATTTTATACTCTCCGTAAATTTAATTGCTGTTTCTTTATGATACTGTCTGTATAATATCTAGGAAATATACAAACAGTAAAGTTATCTTCTGCGTCCGCCACCGCCGCTTCTGCCGCTGTGATGCCCTCCGCCGCCGCTTCTGTGGCCGCTTCCGCCGTGGCTGCCGGAGGAAGAAGAACTTATGCGGACATGGGTGGTGTATTCGCGGACGAAAACATCGGTTCGGTTAAGGTACCGCGTTCTTTCGCAGTTGAGGTACACCGCGGCACTGACGGGCTTTTTCTTTGTGTAGCTTCTGCACACCTTTGTCGTGACGGTTATCGTGACAATAATACCTATCACCATGGGGACAAACAGGAAATACATGAAGCTCATAATATCATCGGTATCAAGATGTATGTTGAAATCGGTGACGTAGCTGTCGTTATAATCCGCTGTTTTGTGGTTTGAAAGATATCGGCAGAAATTCTGTATGGATTCGTAGTAGTCCAAAGCGGGGTAGACGTCCTTTTTTACACCGAGGGAGCCTGCATAAACGGCGTAGTCGAAGATATCGTCCGTGCGGTTTCCGTAAAGGTCGGTGCCGCGTCCGTTGGCGGATATCCAGTCGGTGTAGTTCATGTTGGAGCGGTCGTCGTTGTAAAGAAGCACCACGGCGCTGCTTCCTACCCCGAATGTGCTGTCGAGAAAGGCGTCGGCGTAGGAGCGGTCGCTTTTGCCGCCGAGGTCATCTGTCAATACAACGCCGATGTTGCATTCGATATCGTTTGCGGTTTCGGTGAGCAGTTCGGTA
>CAVIFG010000197.1:0-4631 GCA_963641955.1 Escherichia coli | reverse complement strand
GTATGATAAACGCCGCGCAGATGGCTATTGACGAAGTAAACGAAGCAGGCGGCATAAACGGCAAGAAGATCACCTACGTCCTCGAGGACTACGCGACGGACGCCGCAACAGCCGCAGAGAAAATAAAGAAGCTCATCATGCAGGACGAAGTCATCGCGACGGTCGGCTGCTACACCTCCGCTTCCCGTATCGCCTGCGAGCCCGTTGTTGAGGACAACGATTCGCTGCTTATCTACCCGACATTCTACGAGGGCGAGGAGCCGTCCGACAACGTTGTTTACACAGGCGCGGTTCCTAACCAGCAGGGCGATATCTTCGTACCGTGGCTGGCGGAAAATGTCGGCAAGAAGTTCTTCCTGCTGGGCACAGATACGGTTTATGCACAGCTTATCAACACCCAGTGCCGCGCAAGCCTTGAGGAATGCGGCGGCGAGGTAGTCGGCGAGGAATACGTTCCGAACGCGCACAACGACTTCTCCTCCATCATCACAAAGATCAAGGAAGCCGACCCCGACGTACTGTTCGTAAACCTTAACGGCGATTCGGGCGTTGCTTTCTTCAAGCAGTACAAGCAGTACGGTCTGGACGCTTCCACAATGCCGGTGGCTTCCTACCTGCTGGACGAATCCACCGTTGCTGCCCTCGGCGCAGAAACAGCAGCGGGTCATTACACCTCCATCAACTATGTAAGCACCCTTGATACCGATGCGAACAACGAGTTCCTGAAGAAGTATCACGAAAAGTTCGGCGACGACGCAGAGATGACCGTTGTCGGCGAGGAAACATATGTTTCCGTCAAGCTTCTTGCAGAGGCTCTGAAAAAGACCGACGACTACTCCGCGGCTTCCATCATCAAGGCAATGGACGGCATCACACTGGAAGTTCCCGAGGGTCAGGTCAAGTTCGATCCCGAAACCAACCACCTCTATCTCAGAGGCAGAATTGCCAAGGTAAACGACGAGGGCAAGTTTGAGGTAGTTTACGAATCCCCCGAGCTTATCAAGCCCGACCCCACAAAGTAACGGCAATATCCATTATTCCAAAAGAAATGGAGCGGCAGCGGTTGTCGCTCCATTTACCGAAATGAGGTGCATTTTATGTTTATCGCTGCTCAGCTGGTAAACGGTATATCGGCGTCTGCGCTTCTGCTGATATATTCCCTCGGCGTTGTCGTGATCATGGGTCATATGAACGTGGTCAACATGGCGCACGGCGAATGTATAATGCTCGGAGCCTACGTCTGCTACTATATCAATACAGTCGCGGGGGCGCCGTTCTTCGTGGCGCTGATAATGTCGTTTGTTGTGACGGCATTGTTCGGCCTGCTGATAGAACGTCTGGTCATACGGAAGCTCTACGGAAAGACCGCGGAAACGCTGCTTGCGACATATGCGCTGTCACTCATCGTTAAGCAGCTGATAAATCTTATCTGCGGCTCGGAACTTAAATACATCGCGATACCCTTTGAGGGTCATTTCGATATCGGCGGCGTTACTATCCCCTACTACAACATATTCATCATCCTGTTCGCAGCGGTGATCCTGCTGATAACATGGCTGATATTCTATAAAACTCCGTTCGGAACAAAGATGCGCGCCGTTACAAGCAACCGCCCGATGACCGAATGCCTCGGAATAAATACCCATGCGGTGGATTCCCTGACGTTTGCGTTCGGCGTAGGCCTTGCGGGAGTTGCGGGCGCGGTGCTTGCGCCGATCCGCGGCGTATCGCCGTTCATGGGTGCTTCCTACATAACGGACTCGTTCATCAACGTATGCGTCGGCGGACTTCAGTCCATGCTCGGCACAACGCTTTCTTCGCTGCTTATCGGCGAATCCACTTCTATCCTCGGCGGCTTCTGGAACGAGGTCGACGCAAAGATACTCGTGTTCCTTATAGTCGTAGTGCTTATCAGATTCCGCCCCGACGGACTTTTCAGAAAGGAGAAGAGATAATATGCTTGAACGCATTAAAAAAATGCCCGTAAACAGATGGGTAGATATCGCACTCTTCATCTTTCTGCTTATCTTCCCGCTTATATTCAACGACTACCGCACGGGCTTCATGGGCAAGACCGCAGCGTACATGATATTCGCCCTTTCGCTCGACCTGCTGTGGGGCTATACGGGGCTTATGAGCTTCGGACACGCGGCGCTGTTCGGGCTTGGAGGATATATCGTCGGGCTTTCGTTCTCCATTCAGGACGGTATCCCGTCGTTCATGGCAAGAATGGGCGTTGAGGAGCTTCCCTGGTTCCTTAAAATACTTGAAAACAACATCGTCGCTTCTATTCTGGGGCTTATTATTCCCGCGGCGTTTGCGGCGTTCCTGGGGTACTTTATATTCTCAAGCAAGGTCAGCGGCATATTCTTCTCGCTGATAACGATGGCGCTGGCGCAGATATTTGAAACATTCTTCGCGAACCAGTCCGCCTACACCAACGGCACCAGCGGACTTGGCGGACTTCCCCGCAGCTTCTTCGGCATCGAACTGAAGATAAAGCCGTTCTACTACCTTACAATAGGCATTGTTATACTGGTTTATCTGCTGTGCCTGTGGCTGACGAATTCGCGGTTCGGCAAGGTGCTGATGTCCGTGCGCGAGGACGAGCGCAGGCTCTCCTTCATCGGTTATAACCCCGCACACTTCAAGATAGCCGTTTACGCGCTGTCAGGTATGCTGGCGGGTCTTTCGGGAATGCTGTTCGTTCCGTTCAACGGAATGATATCCCCGACCGAGCTTGGCATTTCCCTTTCTACCATGGTGCTTATCTGGATAGCGGTCGGCGGCAGAGGAAACCTCACCGGCGCAATGCTCGGAACGGTGCTTATAAACTGGCTTCAGACGCTGCTTTCCGAATATTCCGCGGATATCTGGCCGCTGGTTCTCGGAGCGCTTATCCTTGCGGTTATATTCCTTATCCCGACGGGTATCATCGGCAAGCTGAAAGAGATACAGTACAACATCTCCGCACGGAGGACCCTCGAAAAGCTATCGGCAAAGGAGGAAGAAAATCATGGGTGAAGCACAGCCGCTGCTCAGGGTGGAACATCTGAGCGTAGAATTTAAGAAATTCAAGGCGCTGACCGATGTCAACCTCACCGTAAACAAAGGCGAGGTGCGGGTGGTGATAGGCCCCAACGGCGCGGGAAAATCCACGCTGATGGATCTTATCTGCGGCAGGACAAAGCCCACCTCCGGCAAGGTTTTCTTTGACGGCGCGGACATTACGGGCAAGGAACCCTACGACATCTCCGCGAAATACGGCATAGGGCGCAAATTCCAGAACCCAAACATCTTCAATATGCTGACGGTTTACGAGAATATCGAAGTGGCTCTGCGGGGCTACAACACGGTGTTCAAGGCGCTGGCATTCAGGCGCACGGCGGAAGTTAAGGAGAAAATAGACCGCGTGCTCGAGATGATAAAGCTCAGCGAAAAGCGGAACATCATCGCCTCTTCCCTCTCCCACGGCGAGCGCCAGTGGCTGGAAATAGGCATGGTAATCGCGCAGGACCCGAAGCTTATCATCCTTGACGAGCCTACCGCAGGCATGACCGCCGCCGAAACCTACAAGACCGGCGAGATGATAAAGGAGCTGCTCGCCGACCACACCGTAATGGTAGTCGAGCACGACATGGATTTCGTAAAGCAGGTCGCGCAGACTGTAACGGTGCTGCATCACGGTCAGCTTCTGGCGGAGGGCACGTTCGAGGAAGTCGAAAAGGATCCCCGCGTTATACAGGTGTACCTCAAGGACGATTCGGACGAAGAGGCAAAGGAGGCGTGAGAATATGCTGGAGGTATCGCATATCAATGTAAACTACGGCAAGAGCCGTGTAATAACCGACGTGTCGTTCACCGTCAACGGCGGCAAGAAGCTGGTCGTTCTCGGGCGCAACGGCGTCGGCAAGACCACGCTGATGAAATGCATCATGGGGCTTCTTCCGGTGGAGGGAAAGGGCACCCTCACGCTGGACCACAAGAACATCACGAAAATGCCCGCCTATATGCACAATCAGATGGGCATAGGGTACGTTCCGCAGGGGCGCGAGATAATCCCCGATTTCACCGTGCGGGAAAATCTTGAACTCGGCTGCCTCGGGCACAGCTCAGTAAGCTACAAGGAGCAGATCGAAGTCGTGCTGGATTATTTCCCTGCATTAAAGGAGCACATGAACCGCAAGGGCGGCGTGCTCTCCGGCGGCCAGCAGCAGCAGCTCGCCATCGGGCGCTGCCTTATGGGCAGACCCTCGATACTGGTTCTCGATGAACCAACGGAGGGCATCCAGCCGAACGTAGTTTCCGAAATAGCCACGACCCTGAACCGTATCTCAAAGGAAATGTACCTCAGCGTTATTCTTGTTGAGCAGAACATAAAATTCGCAAAGCGCATCGCGGAGGACTTCATAATCCTTCAGAAAGGCTCCGTCGTTGCGCAGGGCGCAATCGGAGAACTGAACGACGACCTCGCCAAGAAATATCTTGCCGTGTGATCATCATGAAATATCAATACCGACCGAACCATTTTTCAAAGGCGTTCGGTCGGTATTTTTGTGCAGACATCTGCCCTGCTCGCCATTTTCCACAAAAATAATTTTTTATGTCAGATTTATATAGCACATATTGAC
>CAVIFG010000196.1:0-4659 GCA_963641955.1 Escherichia coli | reverse complement strand
GTATAGGGAGGTATCATGGAATGAAGAAACTCATGTATAAGCTTGAGGAATTAATGGACATCGGCGGCACGAAAAAGGACATCGTTTTTCTTGTGCTGTCGGGAATATCGCTGCTGTGCAGCATATTCAAGCTGCTGCCGCTGCCGTTTGACGCCGCATGGGTGGCGATAATACTTTGCGGCGTGCCCATTGTTATGGAAGCTGTTATCGGGCTTGTGACTAAGTTCGATATCAAGGCGGACGTGCTGGTTTCCATCGCGCTCATCGCTTCAATATGCATCGGCGAGGACTTCGCGGCGGGCGAGGTCGCGTTCATCATGCAGATAGGCGGTCTGCTGGAGGAACTCACCGTTGCAAAGGCACGCGCGGGCATTGAAAAGCTTGTTAAACTCACCCCGCAGACCGCAAGGGTAATAAACGGCGACAGCGAAAAAATCGTCCCCGCCGAGCAGGTCACGGTCGGGGATATACTGCGGGTGCTCCCGGGGGAAACCATCCCCGTGGACGGCGTGATAATCTCGGGGCAGACATCGGTAAATCAGGCGGTAATGACGGGCGAGTCCCTGCCTGTTGACAAAAACGTCGGCGACGAGGTTTCCTCCGGTACGGTAAATCAGTTCGGCGCTTTTGAGATGAAAGCGACAAAGGTCGGCGAGGACAGCTCCATCCAGAGGATGATACGCCTTGTCCAGACCGCAGACGCAGGCAAGGCGAAGATAGTCGGCATTGCGGACAGATGGGCGACATGGATAGTTATTATCGCGCTATCCGCGGCGGCGCTTACATGGCTTATTTCGGGAGAGATAATCAGGGCGGTCACGATCCTTGTTGTATTCTGCCCCTGCGCGCTGGTACTGGCGACCCCCACCGCGATAATGGCGGCGATAGGAAACGCCACGAAGCACGGCTTTCTCGTCCGCGAGGGCGACGCGCTGGAGAGGCTCGCGCAGGTTTCAAAAATATGCTTTGATAAAACGGGCACCCTCACCCTCGGCACGCCCAGGGTGACTGCGGTGCAGAGCGTAAACCCCGAATACCCCGAGCAAGAGCTTTACAGGCTCACCGCCATCGCCGAGAAAAACTCCGAGCACCCGCTGGGCAAGGCGCTGGTAAGCTGCTACACGCAGGACAGCGGCGCGGAAGTCACCAAGCCCGAGGAATTTTCCATGATACCGGGACGCGGCGTATCCGCCCTTGTTGACGGCAGGCGCATTATTGCGGGAAACCTAAAACTGCTGAAAGAAAACAACATTGATATCGGAAATATGCCCGAGCAGGCGCAGAAATATCTTGACGAGGGCTGCACCGTTATTTATGTATGCGCCGACGGAGCACCCGCGGGATTAATCGCAATGGCGGACGTGCTGCGCAGCGATATGCCGAAGGTAATGGAGAAGATAACGCAGAGCGGCGTTTCACCTGTGCTTCTCACGGGAGATAACCCGAGGGCGGCAAGGACAATTGCAGACAAGCTGAACATCACCGACGTGACCGCCGACTGCCTGCCCGAGGACAAGCTGAAATACATCGAAACTTCCCAAAGCGGCGGCGCGAAAATATGCATGGTCGGCGACGGCGTAAACGACGCCCCGGCGCTCAAGAAATCCCATGTGGGAATTGCAATGGGCGGCGTGGGCAGCGATATTGCAGTGGACGCGGCGGACATCGTACTTGTCGATGACAAGATAGAGGAGCTGCCACATCTGCTTGCGCTTTCAAAGCGGATGATGATAACCATAAAGCTCAATCTTACGTTCTCTATGACCCTGAATTTTGTCGCGATAACCCTTGCCATCACAGGAATACTTGACCCCGTTGTCGGTGCGCTGGTTCACAATGCAGGCTCCGTGCTTGTTATAATAAATTCTGCACTTTTACTTAAATGGAGGAACAAAAAATGATCGTAAGCATAGTTTGTATCGTCATCGGAATTCTTATCCTCGGCGCGGGAATATTCTATCTTGTAAAAGAGAAAAAGGACGCCGAGTCCAAAAAGATATATATTATCACATTGGTGATAGGCGCGGTTATAACCGCTGTGATGGCGGTAAAGCTGATTTTATCTTTATAAAATAATCGCCTTACATAGAATGAGCCGCTTTGTGATTAGCAAAGCGGCTTTCTTTATATTACTTCAGCAATTCCGAATTCCTGCAATACTCCACAAATCTCTCCGCCGCGAGGGACAGGCTTTTTTCCCTGCGGAATGCCAGCCCTATATTTCGATACGCGGGCACATCTATATGCTTGGTGAGTATCCGATACGGAATGCGCTTCAATATAAGCTGCGGCAGTACGGATATGCCCAGCCCCTTTTCCACCATGGACATCACCGCGTAATCATCCCATGTTGTAAATCGGGTATCGGGCTTTACGCCGTAACTCCGCAGCAGCTCGGAAATCTCATAATTACCGCCCTTTTCAAGCAGCATGAACGGTTGTCCCTCGAACGCCTTTATCGGGAATTTTTCAGCCCCCGCCAGCGGATGATCCTCAGGTATCACCGCGAGGAGATCGTCTTTTTTCAGCAGCACGGTTTCAAACTCGGGTCTTGTCGGCAGGCGGATGAAGCCGCAGTCTACCCTGCCCTCGGATATCCAGTTTTCTATCTCGGTATAATCGCCGAGGAGAAGTTCGTATTTTATGCCCGGGTAATCCGACTGAAAACGGCTTATCATCTCCGGCAGCCAGTGCGTCGCAACGCTGGAAAATGTGCCTATCCTTATAAGTCCAGAGCGCAGGCCGTTCAGCTCGTCGATGTGCATTTGCAGCTTCTCGCATTCCTCGCAGACGCTTCTGACATAGGGCAGCAGGCGCGTTCCCTCGGAGGTAAGGCGGACGCCCGATTTTCCCCTTTCCAGCAGGGTCACGTTCCAGTCCGCCTCGAGGTCGCCTATCATGCGGCTGACGCCCGACTGCGAGTAATTCAGCATTTCCGCCGCCTTTGTGAAGCTGCCGTATTCCACTGTTTTTACAAATGCAAGGTATTTTCCGAGGTTCATATCCATATCGAAATCCATCCGTTTTATTCATATTAAATATGATAAACATTCGCTTTTCATATCCATAAACTTATGATATACTATTTTCATACAAAAGTCAAGGGAGAATTTGTATGAAAAACAGTATAGATATGCTCCACGGCGGACTTACCAAAAAAATAATCCTGTTCGCCCTGCCGATAGTGCTGACGAGCATTGTTCAGCAGCTTTTCAACTCGGCGGACACGGCTATGATAGGGCGCTTCGGCGAAAGCGGCGCGCTGGCTGCGGTGGGAACAAACGGAGAAATAACCGCGATGCTCGTAAGCCTTTCGTCGGGGCTTGCGGTGGGGGCGAATGTACTTATCTCGCGGCTGATAGGCTCGGGGAGATATGAAAACATCCGCGGCGCGGTCAGCACCTCGATGATAACGGCGGCGATATTCGGAACGGCGCTTGCGGCGGTCGGGCAGATATGCGCCGTACCCCTGCTGGAGCTTATAAACACCCCAGCGGAAATTCTCGCCGACGCCGCGGCGTACCTTAGAATATACTGCCTGTCGGTGCCGTTTCTGATGATATACGATTTCGGGGCGGCGGTGTTCCGCTCCCGCGGGGACAGCAGGCGGCCGCTTGTCGCGCTGATAATTTCGGGAGCGGTGAACGTGCTGCTGAATTTAGTTTTTGTTGTGATGTTCAGGATGAATGTTGTCGGGGTAGCCCTCGCGACGGTCATTGCAACGGCGCTCAGCGCGGGGATAGTGGTGTTCCTGCTGGCGCGGGAAAAGGAGGAATTTTCGCTTACGCTGCGCATATTTGACAGGTCGTGCTTCGGGCAGGTGCTTCGGATAGGCGTGCCCGCGGCATTACAGGGCGCGGTGTTCTGCTTTGCGAACATTTTCGTGCAGGCGAGCGTGAACACATTCGGCGCGGACGCGGCGGCGGGTTCGGCGGTGGCGATGACATTCGAATACTTCGCCTACTACGCGATAACCTCCCTCGGGCAGGCGGCGACCACGTTCATTTCGCAGAACTACGCGGCGAATGACCTTGAACGCTGCAAGAAAACGCTGCGGATATGCCTTGTGCTGTCGTTCGTGTCCTGCGCCGCGATAACGGTGCCGCTGTCGGTGTTCTGCCGTCAGGCTTCGGGGCTGTTCACGTCGGTGCCGCAGGAGGTGGAGATGTCATGCCTGCGGATAATGCTGATACTGGTTTTCGAGCCGATCTGCACATTCTACGAAATACCTGCCGCGGCGCTGCGGGGCTTGGGGCACTCCGCCCTGCCCGCCGCAGAAACTATCATAGGCACCTGCCTGTTCAGGATAGTTTGGGTGTTTACTGTGTTCGGGCATTTTGGGACATTGCAGAGCCTTTATGTCGTGTTCCCGATTACTTGGGTGGTTACATCGGCGGCGGTGGGGGTAAGCTGCGCGGTGGTCTGGAGGAGGATTTGTAAAAGGGCGGAGGTTTGCGAATAATATTTTGGCGCGCTCGGTTGAGCGCGCCTCAGTCTGTCGAAAAACCTTTAAAATTTTCGCGTAGCGTATTGGTTTTCGCATTCCTCGGGTTTTGCCGCAATTGCGGCAAAACGCTCACATTTTCATTTCGCGGACAGCCGTCCGCGATTTTGCTTTGCAAAACCATGAAAATGCGGACACAAAAGGAAGCGGGGGTG
>CAVIFG010000195.1:0-4667 GCA_963641955.1 Escherichia coli | reverse complement strand
TTACAAGATCACCCCAAATATAGCAGAAACGTTTTTGACTACGAATGATATGCTGAAAGGACACCCGCCCATGACCTACAAAAAATACCCCGACGAAGCCACCGTCGACGCATATATCGCGAAGAAAGAGCCGCTCATCATCGCCATCTCCTTTGACGGCGAAACGGTGCTGATGGCGCACGTTGACGACAGCTTCGAGCATCATATCCTCCTCGCGCACTTCGGCATAAATCAGACCGACATCGACAAGTATTTCCGCATTATCGTAGATGATGAGAGTGCCGACTGGACGTTCGTCTGCCCGCCGGATTACAAGAATATCCCCGACCGCAAGCGCAGGATTACTGCGTTCTACAACGACGGTATCACCGCCATTTCCCGCGTGCTGTCCGATATCGGCTATTTCTCCGATATTAAGATTCCCCGCAGATACCGCCGCCATTTTGAAGTTCTCGGCGACGACAGCACTTATCTCCCGTATTAAAAAATCCCCTGCCCGAAAGGACAGGGGAACGTCATAGGAAAGGAGCCGAAATGACCGCCGAAACCGTCGCGTGCTATTGCCGCGTATCCACCGAAAATCAGATAGAAAACTACTCCATCGACGAACAAAAAGAACGCCTCGAGGCATTCTGCAAGGCACGAGGCTGGGCGAAGCCCGTGATGTTCGTCGACCCGGGCTTTTCGGGCGGAAACCTCGACCGACCCGCCCTGCGCAGTATGCTGGAACAGGTAAAGGCGGGAAAGTTCTCCGTCGTCTGCGTTTACAAGCTCGACCGCCTCAGCCGCTCGCAGAAAGACACGCTGTACCTCATCGAGGACGTGTTCAACAGGCTCGGCGTGAGCTTCGTTTCCGTCTGCGAAAACTTCGACACCTCCACCCCGTTCGGCAAGGCTATGGTGGGAATACTCTCCGTGTTCGCGCAGCTCGAAAAGGATCAGATAACCGAGCGCTTCACCATGGGGCGTATCGGCCGCGCGAAAAGCGGTCTGTTCCACGGCGGCGGAAATCCTCCCGTCGGGTACGACTACGTTGACGGCAAGCTTGTAGTAAACAGGTTCCGCGCCGCACAGGTGCGGGAGGTGTTCGATCTGTTCGCACAGGGGCACAGCGTCAACTCCATTCAGCGTGAAATGAATGAGAAATACGGGGGCTGGAGCAGCCACACGCTGGTTTACAACACCCTCAAAAACAGCGTTTACATCGGTATGGTCAAGTTCGGCGGGGCGGAATACGACGGCGAACACGAGCCGATAATCTCCCCCGAGGTTTACTATGAAACGCAGCGGCTGCTCTCGGAGCGCTCCGACGGGCGCACGGAGTTTCAGAAAAACCCCTTCCGCGCAGGCTTCATGCTGTCGGGGCTTGTTTTCTGCGGAAACTGCGGCGCGAAATATCACGGAAACCACGGCTGCTACAAGTGCTACTCCCGCGCCAAAACCAACAAGGAATATATCCTCGACCCCGACTGCAAAAACCCGAATATCCCCATCGCCGAACTTGACGATTTCGTCCGCGATGAGATCGCACGCGCCGCCATAGACCCCGAACATATACTCGCGGATAGCCCCGCTCCCCCCGAAAACGACCTGCGCGGAACAGTCACCGCAAGGCTCGCCGAATTAAGGGAGCAGTCCGACAGGCTCATCGAATTATATCAGGCGGCGGATATCCCCCTCGAAAGCGTAACGGGGCGCCTGCGGGAGCTTGAGGCGGAGCGCGCACGCCTCGAACAGCAGCTTGCTTCCATGCCGCATATATTCATCGACCGCCGCCGCGAGTGGCTCGAACTGCTCAAGCACCGCGAATGCCTTGATGGCTCTGACGTCGCGGAACAGCGCGGATACGTCGCCGCCCTTGTCCGCAGGGTGACGGTCATGCCCGACAGGTCAATCAAAATCGACTGGCGTGTGTGAGTATTCCCGTTGTTGCAAAATTGTACATTCTATTTGTATGGGCTTCGGCTGTAACGCCGCGGGCATCACCGGCTGCCGCATAATCGACAGCCGCCGCGAGCGACTTATCGCAATGCTTACGAACAGCTTCGTGCCGTGCAACGGCAGGTTCCCGATGATAATTACGATAATCTCGATTTTCTTTGTGTCCGCTTCGGGCTTCGGCGGGAGCGTCCTCTCCGCCGCAATGCTTACGGGGGTAATTATCCTCGGGGTCGGGATGACGTTCCTGATGTCACGGCTGCTTTCCGCAACGGTGCTCCGCGGGGAGCCGTCCTCGTTCACGCTGGAGCTTCCCCCCTACCGTATGCCGCAATTCGGAAAGGTTATAGTCCGCTCGCTGCTGGACAGAACTGTGTTCGTACTCGGTCGCGCGGCGGCGGTGGCCGCTCCTGCAGGGCTTATCATTTGGCTCCTTGCTAACATCAGCGTGGACGGCACCGCCCTGCTGACGTATCTAACGCAGTTTCTCGACCCGTTCGCACGGTTCATCGGCATGGACGGAGTTATCCTCACGGCTTTTATACTGGGACTTCCCGCAAACGAAATTGTAATACCGCTGATAATTATGGCGTATATGCAGCAGGGCAGCCTAACCGAGCTTGCCCCCGCGCAGATGGCGGAACTTTTCGCCGCAAACGGCTGGACAAATGTCACCGCAATATGCGTTATAATTTTTTCGCTGATGCACTGGCCCTGCTCCACTTCCCTGCTTACGCTGAAAAAAGAAGCGGGGGGCTGGAAGTGGGCGCTGCTCGGGTTCGCACTGCCCACCGCCATGGGAATGATACTCTGCGCGATAGTCGCGAACGGCGCGCGGCTGCTCGGGCTTTCGTGAGAATATTTCGCGCTGTTCTGCCGACAATACTGTAAAAACAGGAACGGAGCGGTAAAATGGGTATTGTCATAATCGCGGGAGAGTGCGGCGCGGCGGAGCTTTTCGGAACGATTTTCCCGCCGACGGGTACGATAAACGTGCTGGGAGGAGTTCACGCGCATTCCCCTGACAGCGTGATAATCATCGGGAAAAACGGAGCGGTCCGCGCCGAAAATTCCCTCGGTATAATTGTAAACGGCGACGACCCGCCGGAGGATATTCCGCATGGGATACAGCTTATCACCTGCGGGGTCGGGGCGAAAAATACGGTGTCGTTTTCGTCGCTGACGGATACGGAGATAACGCTTTCGCTGAATAGGAGCATGAATACCGCTGTGGGGAGGTGCGACCCGTTGGAGCTTCCTGTGAAAAGACGGGCGGGGATGGATGGGTTTTCGTATATGTCGGCGTTCGCAGCGGCATTGCTGCTGGGGTCGCTGCCGATGTGACGGGGGGGAGTTTTTCAGGCGCCCATACACGCGGTCGAGGGGGCGACCCCCTCGCAGGTCGAGGGCAGCGCCCTCGTCGACGTCCGCAGACGGCGAAACTCCCCACGCCTTTAAAATGTCAAGCAGTGAAAGCTGTAAAATGGTGCGTTTATTCGACTTCCAAGGCGCTAAAGGGGGTGTGGGGGAAAAACAAGAGTTTTCCCCCCACAGTCTGTTGTGCTTATCTGCCGTGTTGCCTGTCATATCAACATAGCTTTCCCAACAGCCTGTTGTACATACCCACCGCTTTGCTTTCAGCATGGCTTCCAAAAAAAGTTGAACCTACCCGCCGTTCTGCCTATAATTTCCCCTGCAACAGTCCATCGTAAATATCCCGCCGCGCCGCCATGTCAGAATAATCCCACAAACAAAAATCACACCGCCCTCCCCCGCCGCCCATCCCCCCCAAAAAACAAACGCCCCCGACAAACCATCGGGGGCACTTGCATATTCAGGAGAGGATAAACTTCTTTTGTCCTATGTAATTATTATTCTACGTCCTGCAGGGCGTCGTAGCCGCTTTCGCCGGTTCTTACCTTAACAACATCCTCAACATTGTAAACGAAGATCTTACCGTCACCGATCTTGCCTGTGTAGAGGACTGCCTTTGCGGTTTCAACAACCGTTTCAACAGGAACCTTGCATACAACGATCTCTGTCTTGATCTTGGGAAGCAGGTGCGTTTCAACGGGGACACCACGGTAATACTCCGTAGAGCCCTTCTGCATACCGCAGCCGAGGACGTTCGTTACTGTCATACCTGTGATGCCGATGTTGGACATCGCGTTCTTCAGAAGCTCGAACTTCTCCTGCTTGCAGATGATAACGACCTTGGACATCTTCACGCCGTCTGTGGGAGTGTACTTCTTGTACTCAACGGGAACGGACTTCTCGGGAGCAGCAGGCGCCTTGAGGGTCTCAACTTCCTTCTCCTTGCCGGAGGTGGACATCTCAACGTGCATAGAGGGGATAAAGTCTGCGTAAGAGGAGGGCAGGCCGTGCTCTGTTGCGTCCAGACCAACAACCTCTTCGTGGCGGGAAACTCTCAGACCGATGGTCTTCTTGATGATGAGGAATGTGAGCCACATCGTAACACCTGTCCACGCAAGAATGCATACCATGCCGAGGAGCTGAATGCCGAGCTGCTTGAAACCGCCGCCGTAGAACAAACCTGTGATGCCGTTCTGACCGTTGCCTGTTGCGAAAAGACCTACCGCGATGGTGCCCCAGATACCGTTGCAGAAGTGAACTGCTACAGCGCCGACAGGGTCATCTATCTTGAGGACATAATCGAGGAGCCATACGCCGAAGCATACCAGTAAGCCGGATACGATACCGATGATAGC
>CAVIFG010000194.1:0-4678 GCA_963641955.1 Escherichia coli | reverse complement strand
CTATAAATGTGCAGGCTTTTTTCCTGCCGTTTTACCCATAAGGCTTTCCGTCAATAAAGGAACGGTGAACATGGACAAAAAGAAAAAAATCAAATACATCAAAATAAGAGAAGAGGAGTTGAAGCGCCCCGCCAAAAAGCGTAAGAGCAACACCATGAAAAACGTCGGCAGCGCTCTCACCATAATCGGCACGACTTTTGCGTCGATGCTTCTTATCCTCGTCATCGCGCTGTGTATAGTTGTAACGGTGCTGACGGTTTATGTGCTGGACTTCGCGGACACGGGCTACGACCTCAACCTCCGCGACGCCGAGATGAAATCCACCAGTATCATCTACGCCTACGACAGCGAGGGCGCAGAGGTGGAGATAAAACGCCTTGTCGCCAGCGAAAACCGTATCTGGGTCAACTACGAGGATATCTCCCCCAACATCGTGAACGCCGTTGTTTCCACCGAGGACAAGCGTTTCTACGAGCATGACGGCGTCGACTGGCAGAGAACCGTATTCTCCCTCGGCGCGGACGTACTGAACCTCAGCAGCGCGGGTCAGGGCGGCTCCACCATCACCCAGCAGCTTGTAAAGAACCTCACCGGCGACGACGAGATATCCTGGGAGCGTAAGCTGCGCGAAATTTTCCGCGCAATGAGCATCGAGGAAAAGTACACAAAAATAGACATCATCGAGAGCTATCTCAACGAGATTTGGTTCGGCGGAAATATTCACGGCGTCGGCGCGGCTTCCAAGTATTATTTCAACAAGGAGCCGAAAGACCTCACCATCGCAGAGAGCGCCATCCTCGCGGGCATGATAAGAAACCCCGGCAAGATGAACCCCTATTACGACCTCGCCCGCTGCAAGACCCGTCAGAAATACGCCCTCAACAATATGTACGAGCAGGGCTACATCACCACCGCCGAGTATGAAAGCGCGCTGGTGGAGCAGGTGCATTTTGCAAAGCCCGTCTACGGCGATGATTTCGGCTATATCGACGAGCGCACGCTCAACACCGACGACGAAGAAGAGGACACCACCGCCGAAGAAACATACGACGAAACATACGAAGCGTATAAGTGGAACGACTACACCATCACGCAGAACTGGTATGTCGACGCGGCGATAGATCAGGTCCTCAACGACTACGCCGATGAAAAGGGCATAACCTACACCGCCGCCAAGAACGAGATATACAACGGCGGCTACAAGATATACCTCAACATGGATATCGACCTGCAAAACACCCTTGAGGAAAAATACCGCGATCCCTACACCGTGCTTTCCAAATATGACCCCACCGCCCCGTCTGAAGATCTGATACAGTCGGCGTTCGTGGTAATGGACTACACGGGCACCGTGGTCGGTCTTGTGGGAGGACTTGGCGACAAGCCCGGCGACGGCGTGTTCAACCGCGCAACGCAGGCGATGAGAGCCCCCGGCTCCACCATGAAGCCCATATCCACATATTCCGTTGCGATACAGCGCGATCTTATAACATATTCCACCCTTATCCCCGACCGCGGCATAACGGTCGTGAACGACAGCGGCACGGGCACAAAGATCTGGCCCGAAAACTACCAGCAGGCAGGCGGCCTCGGCACCCTCACCCCCGTATGGGAGGGCGTTCGCGAATCCATGAACACCATCGCTATCCGCGTCAGCCGTATGCTCACCCCGCAGGTATGCTATAATCAGCTTACGCAGAACCTCGGATTTACGACCATAACCGAAAGCGATATCGCATATTCCCCGATAACGCTGGGCGCGCTCACCAAGGGCGTAAAGCTGGTGGAGCTTGCGGCAGCATATCAGATATTCGGAAACGGCGGTATTTATTACGAGCCTATGCTTTACAGCAAGGTAGTGGACAGCAGGGACAACGTCGTGCTCGATCAGGACTTCTTCGGAACGCAGGCGCTGGACAGCGACGCCGCATGGGTCACCAACAGACTGCTCCGCACGGTTATCACCACCACAACGGGCACGGGACGATATGCCCAGCTCGAAAACGTAGATGTAATCGGTAAGACCGGTACCTCCAACGATGGTAAGAACCTTATGTTCGTAGGCTGCACCCCCGATTATATCGGCGCGCTGTGGATAGGCTACGACGATGGTCGAGAGATCGGCAGAAGCGATGGCTGGAAAACCCTCGCGAAGATATGGAACGATATCATGAAGGATGTTCAGGACACATCGCAGGTGCGCAACTTCACCCCCGATTCCTCCGTTCTCGAAAGAAGATACTGCCTTGAAACAGGCCTGCTCGCTTCGTCCAAGTGCACCAAGACGGACATCGGATATTACCGCCAGAGCAATGTTCCCGATTTCTGCACCGGCGATCATAAGGAGATACGCCAGCAGATAGTTGATGACTGGAATGCCATCGACGAAGAGGACGCAGCAAAGGTGGAAGCTTACGTCGAAGCATTGAACAGCTGATACGGATAATAACAAAAAATGAGCGGCTGCCATATGGCGGGAACTCAGCTTATCGTAAACCTGTAAAAGTTCCGCGTAGCGTATTGGTTTTCGCTTCCTTTTGACACAAAAGGAAGCAGGGGTGTGGGGGCAGAGCCCCCGCTACTCGGCGCGATAGCGCCATTTTCGCGTTCAAGGCGCTAAAGGGGGCGTGGGGGGAAAACAAGAGTTTTCCCCCCACTGTTTATTGCAAATTTTCTGCCGTTTAAGTTTTTTCGACACACTAAGGGCTGCCCTCCCGGGCAGCCCCATATTATTTATGCCATATCGTTATCACTTAGCCAGCCTGCCGTAAACCAGCGAAATAAGCTCGCCGTAGGTATAAGCCGAGGAAGCATTGAAAGTGCCGCCCTTTACCGCGCCCATCGCATACGCTATCGCGTAGTAGCCTACGTTGGGATTGCTGTCGCTGACATCAGAGAACGGCGATTTGAAAATTCCCTTGAGCTCCGCAACGCTGCTTCCCGCCATAAAGGATGTAAACAGCTTCATCGCCTCGCCGCGTGTGAGGAGCTTATTTTCGTCGTAATTCTCGTCTATTTCATCCCCGGTGTAGTAGTTGTAGGATCTGATGCACCACATCATGCGCTCGAAATCGCCCAATGTTACCGCGTCGCCCTGCGCGAATTTCTTCGTGCTGATGATAATGCCGTTGTCGTCCAGCGTCTTTGCCATAGAAAGTATGCTCGGGTCGTTTATGCCGCTGAGGTCATTCTCCGCAGATGTTTCGTACTGCCATGAGTACACGGGCTCGCCCGTGAATGCGTTTACGCGCAGATAGCTGTCGTTGGAGTATACCAGCGCGCTGGTGGTCTTTTTCTTGCCAAGCTTTACGAGGTAGTTGAGCTTCATGGGAGAAAGTTCATAGAACTTATCCAGCACCTGCTGCTCGGTAAGTATCTTGTCGGGGGATACGAAGTCAACGTTTGTGTAGTTGATGCTGTAGCTTTCAAGCTTCATATTCTTGTCAAAGGATATCGAAGCATAGTCGAATTCGGTATCAATTCCGTTGACCGTGCGGATATACTGGTGGTTGCTGCCATAATACTTCTTGTCGCCGAAAATGCTGACAGTGGTGATACCATCGCCGAGATCCTTGTAGTGCTTCGGAGAAAGGCTCTTCAGTATGCTGTCCGCAAGCTTTCCCGCCTTTACCTCATCGTACTGCGAAACGCCCGAGTAATCGGAGCTGGAGTTATAGCAGTCGTACGAATACAACTCGCCGGTTTCAGCATTTATGCTCACGCTGACATAAGTATAAACATCATTGCGGTTGTATCCCGTTTCGGGAACGTTGTTGAAGGATACGTTATAGATATATACCGTATCGTTCGCCTTTTCATCCTTGGAAAGGCTGTCGTAGCTTACTTCAAATCCATCCACCCATGTAAGGTACTTGTTGCCGCGGATATATTTCTCCACCGCCTCTGCGTTGCCGTAGGGAAGCTTCTTCTCAAGCTCCGCCAGCTCCTCGGGGGTGAAGATATCGCCGCCGTTGTCAAAGCTGTCGTCCGCCATGTCATCATCTTCGGTAATGTCAGCGTCGTCGTACCATGTATCACCGTCGAAATCGCTTGCCGCTCCCGTGAATGCGTCGATATTTCCGAAGCCTGTCTGATCATACTCGATGTCGGTGTAATATTTCTTTGTCGCGTCGTCGTATTTCAGAACATACACGGGCTTTATCGCGATAAGGTCCGCATAGGCTTTCTCCGCCTGATCGATGGTCAGCGCGTCCTTCTTGCTCTTAAAGGATGCATTGGGGTGCCAGTTCATGGACATACGGTAAAGCTCGCCGGTGTTCTTGTCGATGGTGATGTAGCCCATATCCGATGTAACGGGCACGCCGCTCTTAACTCGGTTGAAAGTAAACGTCGCGGTGTTGTCCGAAAGGCTCATTCTTATGCTGTCGCGGTCAACCCTTATCAGCGTGGATATCGTCGGGTTAAGCTTCTTTATATAAGCCACCGCCGCGGAGTAAAGCTGATCCCCCGTCATCTTTGCAAGGGTCTTATCCGAGTTCCACCTGTAATATCCGCCCTTTTGATAATAGGTGATGATATCCCCGTATGCGGTAACCGTAAGGTCTGTATCCCCGCCGTCGGGATTTTCCCATTCATAAGTGTAGAGGTTTACAGGGCCGTTCACGCTCTTTCTGAAACTGAACTTTGAAAGCTCCTTGGGAACGCTTATGCGGCTCTT
>CAVIFG010000193.1:0-4683 GCA_963641955.1 Escherichia coli | reverse complement strand
CCACCAGTCTCTGCGAATCCGCCTTGTCGAACATATCGTTTTCGGGGATGAGTACAAGCACCTTTCCGCGGAGATACTCGAAGCTTTCCTTTTCGAACTTATCAAGATTGCAGATATCCGCCGTTGCGGCGATCGCTCTCAGGTAGCGATAACGGTAGTTTCTGTCCTCGCCGACGCACTGCAAAAATGTAACTGCGTATGCCTTTTCTTCCTCCGTTTCGTTTCTGAAGTGTCTCTTTACTGCTTCTATCAGCTTGACCCTCATCTTCTCAAACTTCAGGTTGCGGAAGTAGAGTTTCATAAGCGGCAGAACATATTTCTCCTTTCTCATCGACCTGACATAGTCTGAATCAACCGTTAGCGTCGACATAAGGATAAGCCCGCCCGCTTTATACATTTTCGCATATAACTGCGCCAGAACACCGCCGTCGCTTATGCCGCACAATATCGGAGAATCAATGCCAAGCTTTACGAAAAGATCATGCAGCGCTTCCGCCATTTCTATGTTTTTCGTGATCGCAACGGGATATCTCATCAGCACAACGCGGTAATTCGGTTCAAATGCAGAGAAGTATTTTATCCACGCTTCGTCCATATCCACTCCGTTGAGGAATACGATTGTATTGCTGCCGCTCCCCGCGTCTATTACCTGAAATTCCTGCCCATGGGCAGTAACTGCCTTGTATTTATGAGTTTTGAGAAATTCCTTGTGCTCGTCACTAAAATTAGTCATATAATATTACCCTTTCCGCTGATATAAATTTCGATAGTCCGCAGCAGTATCTGAACGCTGTTTTCTAACGATTCCTTAACCATTGTATCTCTGTGCTCCCTTATCGCATATATGGATTTTATAAGGTTCACAAATGTTCCCGCGTCAACGCCGTCCCGCACGTCATTTATCAGCGACAGCCAGAGCAGCGCCGTCTGAATCTGCGCTTCGGGGTCAAACAGGACCTGTTTTTTGATATGTTTTTGCAGCCAGAAAAAATCGTCAACGGTGAGCCCATTCATAAGATCAAGCTCGGAATGGATGTATTCATTGAAGAACTCCATGAATTCGTGCGCAGACATCTGTGTTCGCCCATTCAGCTTCAAAAGCAGCATCTTCTGTGTTTCCTCGCCTGCGTATTTTGCTACCTCGAGTATGAAATCTTCCTTTGACCCGAAAAACAGATAAAAGCTGCCCTTTGCAATGCCAACGGCGGTTGTGATCTTTTCAACGGACATCTTTTTCAGTCCAAGCTCCTTGCTGAGCCGTATCCCGACATGAATAAGCTCGCCGCGAATCCGCTTCATTTCTTCTTCAGTAAATGCAGTCGGCACGGTGGTACCTCATTTCTGTGACCGTTATTTTGTTTTTGGTCACAGGATTATATTAGCACAGACTAACCGAGTTGTCAACGGCTGAAACGAAGATTTGTGAATTGTGCTGTTATTTTCCCGCGCAGTTTAGGCATTGTTCACAGCGCGAGTTGCACCACTCTAACATATTACCAATGCGGCATATCGCGGCTTGACAACATAAAACTGATGTGCTATACTCGAATAAAACGTGAATTACAGATGGATGTGACAAGGCAAATATGAGGAATAAGGCATACTATCACCTACCGGGGCTGTTCGAGTTTTACGAGCTATACAGCGCTTTTCTGCCGCTTTTCCGCGAACACAGGGAATACTTTTACGAATGGTGCGATATAGGCTCAATATACGGTGCGCCGTCCGACTGCATATGGGGCGGAGGGCGCGTCGGCTTCGGAGAGCACGACCCTCGGGAGGCCACGGAGCTTATGCGGGAATACGGCATTTCCGCACGGCTGACTTTCAGCAACTCGCTGCTTAGGGAGGAGCACCTTTCCGACAGGAAATGCAATTCCCTGTGCGGGCTGTTCAACGAAAACACAGGCGTACAGAACGGTGTTATAATTTACTCCGACCTGCTGCTGGACTATATTAAAGCGAATTATCCGAACTTCTATTTTGTTTCATCCACAACCAAGGTTCTGACGGATTTTTGGCAGTTCCTCGGCGAAGTCGGGCGTGATGATTTTCGGTATGTTGTGCCGGATTTCCGCCTTAACAAAAGGTTTGATGAACTGAATACGCTGTCAGATGAACAAAAAGATAAGGTCGAATTCATTTGCAACGAATGCTGCTGGTTCGGATGCAGGGACAGAAAAATCTGCTACGAAAACGTAAGCCGCAAGAACCTCGGCGAAAACTGCCCCGACCACATCTGCACCGCGCCGGATGGGGACAAGGGCTATCTGTTCTCCAAAGCAATGACGAACCCGGGCTTTATCGGCACAGACGATATCAGAAACACATATCTTCCTATGGGATTTTCAAACTTCAAAATCGAAGGAAGAGGGCTGGGCAGCGCTCTGATACTGGAATTTCTTCTCTACTACATGACAAAGCCAGAGTATCAGCTTATGGTGAGAGAGAAAATATATCTGGACAATATGCTGGATCTGTTCTGAGTGCACTCAATAAAAATGATGGAAATACCGCAGTGATAACAGATTTTTGTCATTATAAATTGCTCAAATACTTGACAATATCATGCTGTAGATGTATAATAATTATGTATTTCGGCATATAACTGATACGGCATTGCGGCGGATAAAATGGTTGGTTTACTGTCGGAGCCGTCGGAGGTATAAATAATGATAAAAATTCCCGAAGAGCAGAAAAAGCACACCCGATACAGCATATACAATTTTACGCTTATCGTTCTGGTAAGCCTGCTTTTTGTTTCGGCATATACTTTTATTCTTCAGAAAATGCACAGCGACAGTATTCTAGAAAACGCCGTCAACGAAAACAGCGCCCGCACCGACGCGATGCAAAGGGGCGTGGCGGAAATCCTCACCCGCGAGGATTTTACAGAGATAAACGGCATTTATGATATGTCCTCGGAGCATTATAAGCTTCTGCAAGCCCGCCTTAATCAAATACGCAACATGAACTCCACACGGTATTTCTACACTGCAAAGCGCAATGCCGAGGGCAGGTTGATTTATGTTGTTGATGGTCTGGACTTCGGTGCGGACGACTTCGCTTACCCCGGCTCATATATCGAAGATGAAATGATACCCTATATAGAAAGGGCATTGCAGGGAGAGAACGTTTATTCTCAGGAGATAATCGACACCACATGGGGACATATCTTCACGGCATGCTATCCTGTAAGGGCAAACGACGATCCCAACGAAATAATAGGCGCGCTTTGTATCGAAACGGATATGGAACCTACATACGAGTTTATAAGCGAGCGCAACCTGATCTCCGTTATAGTCGGTTCCGGAGGTGTAATATGCGTCATTGCTATCATGGGATGCCTTTGTATCTATATTCAGCACTATCACAAAAAGCAGAAACAGCAGCAGGCCATTCTTGAGCAGGCCGCCGAAGCGGCGTACTCCGCAAACCGTGCAAAATCCACATTCCTTTTTAATATGTCGCACGACATACGCACGCCGATGAACGCTATAATAGGTTATGTTGAGCTTGCCAAAAAACATCTGAACGAACCCGAAAAATTGAGCAAGTACATGGACAATATCAGCAACTGCGGTCAGAAGCTGCTTGCCTTGCTGAACAACGTTCTCGACCTTGCGCGCATAGAAAACAACAAAACCATCATCGAAGAAACCATTGAAAACATAGATGACATTGTTTCGTCATGTATGATAATGTTCCGCAATTCCGCGGAAGAGAAAGAGCAGACACTGACATATGAGCAGGATCTGACGTATCCGTATGTTTATATTGACGCGGGGCATCTGTCCGAGATAATGATGAATATTCTCAGCAATGCCGTAAAGTACACGGGCAACGGCGGAAAAATAACCTGCTCCGTTTCTCAGGGAAAATCGGAACGCGACGGATGGTGCAACAATGTCATAGCCGTATCCGATACGGGAATCGGAATGTCCGAAGAATTCCAGTCGCACATTTTCGAAGAATTTGCGCGGGAACATTCTACGACGGCAAGCGGAATCGAGGGCGCAGGCCTTGGCATGGGCATAGTGAAGAAGCTCGTGGACATGATGAGCGGAACGATAACCGTAAACAGCCGCCTTGGCGAAGGCTCGACATTTACCGTAACGATACCGTGCAGGATATCCTCAAAGGAAGAGGCGCAGGCAAAACGTGCCGACAGGGAGTTTGACATAACTCCGCTTATGGGCAAGCGAATACTTCTCGCCGAGGACAACGACCTCAACGCCGAGATCGCGACCGAACTGCTCACCGAGGAAGGAATGATCATCGAACGCGCCGTTGATGGCGTTGAAGCCGTCGAAATGGTTGAAAAGGCGCCCGACAATTATTACGACCTTATTTTGATGGATATACAGATGCCTGTTATGGGCGGCTATAAGGCGACCGAGAAGATACGCCGCATGGATGACAAGCTCAAAGCAAACATTCCTATCATCGCAATGACCGCAAACGCATTTTCCGAAGACAGGGAGAATGCTCTTGAAGTCGGAATGAATGACCATGTTGCAAAGCCGATAGATATGAATGTGCTTTTGCCGACAATCTTAAAATTCCTCAAATGACCGCCATGCAGGCAGAAAATAAACGTGATCTGCACTCCCCCGTAAACGGCAAACGGGGGAGTTTTTTATTATGACCCCGCTAATCTTATCATTTACTATTGACAAAAAC
>CAVIFG010000192.1:0-4696 GCA_963641955.1 Escherichia coli | reverse complement strand
ACAGGGAGAAACTATGGGGGAGGTGGAAAACGTAGTTTTCCCCTCCACCAAAGTTGCTCCCCTCGCAATTGTGCGAAAAGAAATTTATTAAATCATTTGAACCAACAGCGTAGCTGTAATTTTATTATGCACCTTGGGCGGTGCCATCGCCCATCCTTACGGATGGAACGCCGACACCGCAGCGCCTTGACGGCGCCTATGCTTGGCGATGGCGCCCGCTGCGGCGCAATAAAAACACAAGGGGTCGTTTCCGACCCCTATTTTTTATACCTTGCAGTAAATTACTGCATAATCGAACGGCGAAACGGTTATCTTCCCGTCCTTTATGCCGCGGCCATACCTGTCGAACGCAGGCTCGAAATCGTAGAACATATCAGTGTTGTCGTTCACGATGTCGAACGTCCTACCGCGGGTGGACTTGTTGAGATAGATTATCGCCGCGTTTCGCGTTATCTTGTCGTATCTCGCGAATACGCATACGTTGTCGTCCACCTCGATGAACCTCATCTCGCCCTGCGCAAACGCACGGGAGCCCCTGCGCACCCTCGAAAGCTGCTTCGTGAACTCGATGAGGTCAAGATTTTCCTTGCCCCACGGGTAGCAGCGGCGGTTGAACGGGTCGCGGTAGCCCTCCATACCCGCTTCGTCGCCGTAATATACCGACGGAATGCCCGGCAGGAAGAACTGAAGCACCATCGCGCACTTCAGCAGCGATATGCCGTACATATACTGCGGGCCGTCAAGATAGCGCTCGCACTGCCAGTCCTTATCGTGCCAGCCCACTTCCTCGCCGCCAAGCCGCGTCAGAGCGCGCTCGGTGTCGTGCGTGGAAAGAAAGTTCATCAGCATATCTATCGCGGGTTTAGGATAGTGGTCAAGTATGGTCAGCACGCTGTCCGTAAATGCCTTTGCGTCCGCGTATTTCACATAATTCAGTATCGCTTCCTTGAAAGGATAGTTCATTACGCTGTCAAGCTGACCGCCGATGAGATAGCGCCTGCGCACGCCGTAGCTCTCCTTGTTGGAGGCGTCCTCCCATACCTCGCCGTAGATTATCTTGTCCCCGCCCATCTTCTTGACCGCCTTGTTAAGGTTGTCAAGGAACTGATCGGGAAGCTCATCCGCAACGTCAAGTCGCCAGCCCTTTGCGCCCGCGGCTATCCATTTCTGAAGTATGCCGCCGTCGCCGCAGATGTACTGCGTGTACTGCTCGTTGTTCTCGTTTACATTCGGAAGCGTGGTTATACCCCACCAGCTTTCGTATTTGTCGGGGTAAGCTGTGAAGCTGTACCACGGGTAGTAGGGGGAATTTCTGTCGCGGTATGCGCCGGTGTGCTCTCCGTAGCGGCCGAATTTGTTGAAGTATATCGAGTCCGCGCCCGTGTGCGAGAATACGCCGTCGAGGATTATGTCTATACCCATCTCCCCAGCTTTCTTGCACAGCTCCTTGAAATCTTCCTCCGTGCCGAGCATGGGGTCTATCTTCTCGTAGTTCGCGGTGTTGTAGCGGTGATTTTCGTGCGCCTCGAATATGGGGTTGAGGTAGAGTATCGTAACGCCGAGATCCTTTAAGTACGGAAGCTTTGAGATTATACCCTGAAGATCTCCGCCGAAATAGTCGTTGTTGCGGACGATACCCTTGTTGTCTGGCTTGTAGTACGGCGTGCCGTACCAGTCGTCCCGCATTATTCTCCCCTCGGGGATGTTCTCGTGCTCAATGCCGCTCTTCGCAAATCTGTCGGGGAATATCTGATACATGATTCCGCCGCGGATGAACGACGGAGTGTACAGGTTTTCATCGAAAACCGTAAGCTGGAACAGCTCCTCCCCCTCAAATACGCCGAGGTTCGCGCCGCGGCGCTTGATGTAGCGGCGTCTGCCGTCGATAACTCCCGTGAAATAATAGTGGTGCAGACCCGTGTTGTTCGGGGTGAAAACTGCGGAATAGATGTTGTCGTCGCCGCTCTCATCCTGTATGATAAGCTCGATGAAGCGCTCCTTATAGCCCGGGCGGAACATTACGAGCGTAAGCCCGCTGACCTGCATGGACTTCGGTATGCGGACGTTGAAAATGCTGGGCTGGCCGCGGCGCAGCGCACCGAACGGGTGCTTGTAGCCTGTGTCGAAACAGTCAAACAGCGGAAGGCTCATGTGAAAGGCTCCTTTTCATGAATATGACAGCACAGCGGCGCGGAAGTGATACCGCCGCGCCGCCGAAATGTCGAATTATCGTTTATTCTTCGTTATGCCGCAAGATTACTTGAGGTTCCAGATATCGCGCGCATAGTCTGTAACAGCTCTGTCCGCGGAGAAGCGGCCTGCGCCTGCGATATTGTACAGGGACTTCTTGTTCCACTCATCGGCGTTCTGATAAACCTCGCTGATGTACTTCTGAGTTCCGCGGTAGCTGTCGAAATCCGCAAGAGCCATGTAGAAGTCCTTGAACTTGATGGAGTTTGCAAGCTCCTCGAAAGTAGCGCCGTTGATACCGTTGTACATACGCTGCATAGCGTCGCGGATAACGGGGTTGCTGTCGATGTAGCTCTGGGGGTTGTAACCCTTCATGCGGAGCTCGTTTACTTCGTTGGTCCTCATACCGAAGATGAAGATGTTGTCGGTGCCGACAGCTTCGTGAATTTCAACGTTCGCGCCGTCGTAGGTGCCGAGGGTCAGCGCACCGTTCAGCATAAGCTTCATGTTGCCTGTACCGGAAGCTTCTGTGCCCGCAAGGGAGATCTGCTCGGAAACCTCTGCCGCAGGCATGAGTATCTCGGACAGTGTTACGCGGTAGTCCTCGAGGAATACGACGGAGAGCTTCTCGCGCAGCTTGGGATCGTGCTTGATCTCCTCGCCGATGCACCAGATCATCTTGATGATCTGCTTTGCGATATAATATCCGGGAGCAGCCTTCGAAGCGAAGATGTAGGTCTTGGGTACGAAGGGAGCGTCGGGGTTCTGCTTGAGGTAGTTGTAATCCGCGATGATGTTCAGCGCGTTGAGCTGCTGGCGCTTGTATTCGTGCAGGCGCTTTACCTGTACGTCGAAGATGCTGTCGAGGTTGAGCTTTGTGCCGGTAGTCTTTTCAACATACTGTGCGAAAGCTTCCTTGTTTGCTCTCTTTATCTTGCCCAGCTTCTCGAGGACGGACTTATCGTTCGCAAATACCTGGAACTTGATAAGCTCGCTTGCGTCTTTCTTGAAGCCCTCGCCGATGCATTCGGTGAGCAGGTCGGTAAGACCTTGGTTGCTCTGGAGCAGCCAGCGGCGATATGCGATACCGTTTGTAACGTTCTTGAACTGGTGCGGTCTGTCAAGTGCCTGAAGATGGAATACGTCGTCCTTGATGATCTGGCTGTGCAGCTTGGAAACGCCGTTTACGCTGTGGGAAGCGGCGATGCAGAGGTTTGCCATGTGTATCTTGTTGTCCTGAATGATGGACATCTTGGATACGCGGTCGGAATCCTGTGTTCTGTTGAACAGATCCTCGCAGTAACGGCGGTTGATCTCGCAGATGATAGAGAAAATTCTCGGCAGGATCTTTTCAACGAGATCCTTGTCCCACTTCTCGAGAGCCTCAGCCATAACGGTGTGGTTGGTGTATGCGAATACGTTGGTAACGATGTGCCATGCCTGATCCCAGCCGTAGCCGCAGTCGTCCAGCAGAACTCTCATCAGTTCGGGGATAGCGAGGGTGGGGTGGGTATCGTTGATGTGGATAGCTACCTTCTCGTGGAAGTTCTCAAGTGTTCCGTAAACCTTCATGTGGCGCATAACGATATCGCCGATGGAAGCCGCGCACATGAAATACTGCTGGCGCAGGCGGAGAGCCTTGCCCTCTGCATGGTTGTCGTTAGGATAAAGAACCTTGGAGATGGAGTGCGCGATGTTGTTTGCGCCGAGAGCCTTCGCGTAGTCGCCGGTGTTGAACGAGCTCATATCGAAGGACATATTCTCCGCGCTCCACAGACGGAGCTTGGAAACGCCCTTGCTGTCATAGCCGGAAACGTACATATCATAAGGAACAGCGTTAACGCTGGTGTAGTTAACGTGCTCGAGGTGGTGATAGTTATTCTCCCAGTACTCGTTTATCTGACCGTCGAAGTGAACCTCAACAGCCTGGTCGGGAACAGGAACGAGCCATGCGCCGCCGCCGGGAAGCCAGTTGTCGGGAAGCTCTGTCTGCCAGCCGTCAACGATCTTCTGCTTAAAGATACCGTACTCATAGCGGATGGAGTAGCCTGTTGCGGGGTAGTCGCAGGTAGCAAGGCCGTCCATGTAGCACGCCGCAAGGCGTCCGAGACCGCCGTTGCCGAGACCTGCATCGGGCTCTTCTTCGTAAACCTGATCGATCTTGACGCCGATATCGTCCAGCGCCTTCTTAACCTCATCCTGCATACCGAGGTTGTACAGGCTGGTCTTGAGGGAACGTCCCATCAGGAATTCCATGGAGAGGTAGTAAACCTGCTTTCTGCCCTTGGAGTTGCAGTCGCGCATGAAGTCGCGGCGCTTTTCCTTGAGGTAGTTTACAACGATGGAGGACAGCGCGCGGTAGATCTGTGTTACGGTCGCGTCCTTGGTATCGGTTCTGAAGTCATACTCCAGAATGGTTTCAAGCTGCTTTTTGAGTTCATCACTGGTGAACGGTGATTTCATTTAGTTATATCCCCTTTCAATTTCTTGCGATATATTACTACAC
>CAVIFG010000191.1:0-4709 GCA_963641955.1 Escherichia coli | reverse complement strand
GTCCGAAAAAGAACAGCGGCGAGCCGTTAAGCCCGCCGCCGTGTAAATATTAATCAGAGAAAACCGCGCCTGTGTTGGAGGATGTGACCATCTTCGCATAACGCTTGAGGTAGCCGTCAAGCTCCTTGGGGGGATTGATGCCCTTCTTCTTTCTCTCCTCGATGACAGCGTCGTCAACCAGCAGAGTGATGGTGCGGTTCGGGATGTCGATATGGATCTTGTCGCCGTCCTCAACGAACGCGATAAGTCCGCCCTCGGCAGCTTCGGGAGAAACGTGGCCGATAGCCGCGCCGCGGGAAGCGCCGCTGAAGCGTCCGTCGGTGATAAGAGCAACGTTGCCGTCAAGGCCCTTGCCTACGATAGCCGCTGTGGGAGCGAGCATTTCGGGCATTCCGGGGCCGCCCTTCGGGCCCTCGTAGCGGATAACAACAACGTCGCCCGCCTTGATCTGACCGCCGAGGATAGCGTCGCAGGCAGGCTGCTCGCCGTCGAATACGCGCGCGGTGCCTGTGAAGTCCATCATCTCGGGCTTTACTGCGCCCTGCTTAACAACGGAGCCGTTGACAGCAAGGTTGCCGCTGAGGATAGCAATACCACCGTCCTTGCGAACGGGTGCGTCTATCTTATGTACGATTACGCCGTCTGCGTCGCGGGCAGCCGCGATACGCTCCTTCTGCGTGCCGCTTACAGTCATGACATCCTCGTTGATGTGGCCGCCCTTGGAAAGCTCACGGATTACGGTCTGAATACCGCCGACCGCATTGAGGTCAGTGATGAACACGCTGCTTGCGGGGTTGAGCTTTGCAAGCTGGGGGGTCTTTCTGCTCATTGCGTCGATGTCGGAAAGCTTGATGTCGACCTTTGCTTCGTGCGCGATTGCCAGCAGGTGGAGAACTGTGTTGGAGGAAGCGCCTATCGCCATATCGGTCGCAAGGGCATTCTCCATGTTCTTCTTGGTGAGGATATCGCTGGGGCGGAGGTTCATCTTGACAAGCTCTACCGCTCTCTCGCCAGTTTCCTTTGCAAGGCGGCGGCGCGCGGAATTGACCGCAGGCTCCGTGCCCGCTGTGGGGAGTGCAAGTCCTATCGCCTCGGTAAGGCAGTTCATGGAGTTTGCGGTGTACATACCGGAGCAGGAACCGCAGGTCGGGCAGGCGTTGTTCTCATAATCCTTGATAACATCGTCGCCGATCTCGCCGTTGGAATACTGACCGATTGCTTCGTATATCTCGGAGTAGCCTACGCGCTTGCCCTGTACGCAGCCGGGGTTCATGGGGCCGCCGCTTACGAAGATAGCAGGCAGGTTCATTCTTGCCGCAGCCATAACCATGCCGGGCACGATCTTATCGCAGTTGGGAATGAACACGATGCCGTCCAGCGGATGAGCGGTGAGCATTACCTCGATGCTGTCCGCGATAAGTTCGCGGCTGGCGAGGGAGTATCTCATGCCCTTGTGGTTCATTGCAAGACCGTCGCAGACGCCGATGGTAAAGAACTCGAACGGAACGCCGCCCGCGTTGCGGATACCATCCTTTACATAGCGGGAGATCTCGTGGAGATGCTGATGTCCGGGGACATAGTCGCTCGCCGCGCAGACAACCGCGATAAAGGGTCTGTGCATTTCGCTGTCAGTTACGCCGAGAGCCTTTAATATGGCTCTGTGGGGAGTTTTTTCAACTCCCGCTTTGATCAGATCACTTCTCATTTTTTATATGTTTCCTTTCTTTCCGTCTTAGGGCGGAGAAATTAGCCTGTTTATTTGCTCTTGCAGAGCATTGCCGCGCCGATTATACCCGCGTCGTTGCCAAGACTGCAGATCACTATCTCGGTGTTCTTGGCGCTGTTGCGGGAATAAATCTGCTCGGCTACCTTTGCCCGCAGGGGCAGGAGGAGCGTGTCGCCCTCGTTGCATACTCCGCCGCCGATACAAAGGATATCGGGCTGGAATATGTTTATGGTGTTGGTTATGCCGCAGGCGAGGTATTTTACATACTGCTCGGTGACCGCAAGTCCCGTGGGGTCGCCCTGTTTCATGGCGAGGTACGCTGTGCGGGCGCTGACCTTTCCGTCGCGGCGGATAAGCTCCGCCACAAGGCTGGTCGGGTTGAGTTCCGCAGCTTCGGCGGTCATCCTTACAAGTCCCGTCGCAGAGGAATACGCTTCAAAGCAGCCCTTTCTGCCGCAGGTGCAGGGCAGTCCGTCGGCAACTATCACCGTATGACCGATCTCGCCGCCCGCAAAATTGGAGCCGCTGTAGATCCGCCCGTCGATGATTATGCCAGAGCCTACGCCCGTGCCAAGGGTTATAACGACGGCATTCCTGCTGCCCTTTGCCGCGCCGGCGCAGTATTCGCCGAAAGCCGCGGCATTAGCGTCGTTGTCGAGATAAACCTTTATTCCGAACTCTTTCTCCATATCCCCCCGAAGAGGAACATTTACAAAACCGAGATTATTGGAATATTCGACCGCGCCGCTTTCCTGGTTGCAGGTGCCGGGACAGCCTATGCCTATGCACTCTGCGTCGGACGGGGAAATTCCCGCCTCGGCGCACGCCATGCGCACAGCCTGCTTTATATCCGCGAGGATGTCTGAATAGGGTCTGGGGGAATTTGTTTTAACCTTGGATCTTGCAGTTATGCGGCAGTCGTCGTCAACTATGCCGCAGGCGATGTTTGTGCCGCCTATGTCGATGCCGATACGGTAAGCCATGTCGTTTATCCTCCCTTATTCCCGAACAGTGTCGTTGTATCAGATGATGTCGGTAAGAATTATCTCACCCTTGCCGCTTACGGTATATGCGCCCGTGCCGGCGGTGATGAATATGCTGTCGCCTTTCTTTGCGGTTATCTTCTCGTCGGCGGAGGTTATAGTAACTTCGCCGTCGAGCACCAGCAGAGAATTAAAGGACTTTGCGTCGGCGTCAAGCTTCATCGTGCCGTCAAGGTCAAGCTTGTTTACGTTGAAATATTCGCAGGAGCGCAGCAGGGTCTTTACGCCGCCCTCGATCTTTTCGGGAGCGCCCTGCGCCTTTGTCGGATATTTCGGGGGTATTCTCTCGGTTACATCCAGCGCCTTGTCAACATGAAGCTGGCGGGGCTTTCCGTCTGCGCCGACTCTGCCGTAGTCGTAGATGCGGTATGTGGTGTTGCTGTTCTGCTGAATTTCCGCGATGAGAATGCCCTTGCCAATTGCGTGGAGCGTGCCGCTTTCAATGAAGAAAACATCGCCCTTGTGCACGGGAACGTTGTTGGTAACTTCGAGGAGAGTGTTGTTGTGGATACGCTCCGCAAACTCCTCCTTGCTTATCTCATGCTTGAAGCCGTAGAGAAGCTCCGCGCCCTCGTTGCAGTCTACGATGTACCACATCTCGGTCTTGCCATATTCGCCCTCAACGCGCATTGCGTAATCATTGGAAGGATGAACCTGCACGGAGAGATTATCCTTGGCGTCGATAAGCTTAATGAGTATCGGGAAATACTCAAAGCGCTCGCAGTTGGTGCCGAGAACACCTCTGCCCTTAGCCTCGATGTACTCGGAAAGGGTCTTTCCGCCGAACTCGCCGCCATCGATAACGCTCTGTCCGTCCTTGTGGCAGGACAGCTCCCAGCTTTCCGCGATCTTGTCGGAATCAAGCTTCTTGCCGTATTCCTCGCGCAGACGGTTTCCTCCCCAGATGTAGTCCTTACATGGAGCAATAAGTTTTAAAACAGCCATTTTATGTATATCCTTTCAGTTGTTTATTTTGCAATATCAATATCCAAGGCTTTCGTCAACAAAGATGACCTTTATCCTGTCGGCTATCCTTTGCTGGCGGAGTGTCACATACGAACAGCAGATACGCTTTTCGCTGTGGCAGTGAACGCATTCGCCCGTTTTGGTGCAGGGCGTGCCGCAGTCAAGGCGGACGGTATTCTTCGGCGCGGCGATGGTTTCTACCCGCTTTATCGCTTCGTCGATATCCTTTACTATCTTATTCGTTCCCGCCACGACAATGACCTGCTTCGGGCCGTATATCATCGCGGAAACGCGGTTGCCGTTGCCGTCTACATTATAAAGCGCGCCGTCCTCGGTAATCGCGTTGGAGCTGCAAAGAAATGTGTCGGATACAAATGCCTTTCGCATTATCTCCTCGACCTCTTCCCTGTCCTTTCCCTCGGAGCGGTCTATGTAGATACCCTTGTATTCGTTCATCAGCATATCGGTGACGCCGCTTTCTTTCAGTGACATCGACCCGCCCGCCGTGATAAGCTTGTCATTTTTTATCAGCTCGCGTATCAGCGAATGAAGCTCCTCGTGCGACTGCACGAAATACGGCTTCATTTTGTTCCACGCGAGGGCTTTCATGGTCCTTTCAAGCCGTTCGTCCATGTTATTCAACGCCTGCCTTTTGCTTTATTGTTGTAACGGAGTTATCGGAAATGATAAATCCGCCGTTATCGTTGTATTCACCGTAGGGAACATAGTATTCTGCGGGAGAGCCTGCGTATCTGATGGTGTTCAGCAGGGCCGCCTTGTGCGAATTGTACTTCTCGGCGGTGATATTCGTATCCGGGGCGTTTATTATCAGCCCTGCGTATGTATCCAGCAGCGAGCTGTCCGTGGAGGTGATATTCTGATTGATCATCTCGGAAAGTATCTCGCCCACCATATTAAATCGGTACGATTCGCCCTCTTCAAAATCCGCGAGCATTATGTAGCGGAACAGCATT
>CAVIFG010000190.1:0-4718 GCA_963641955.1 Escherichia coli | reverse complement strand
ACGCAAGGCTGTCGCCTTGCTAGGACGAATTGTGCAATATGGCGAAAAAGATGCAAGCAAGCGTGCGGCAAAGGCGTTAGCCGGTAATTGTGCGGTGTTGACTTAAATTACAGCAAACTCCCCGCCCGTGGCAGGGAGAAGCCGTGTTCTGTTTATTCCAGCTCAAACGCGCCTGTGTAGAGCCTGTAATACTGACCCTTTTCGGCGATAAGCTTTTCATGGCTGCCGCGCTCGATTATTCTACCGTGGTCAAGCACCATGATAACATCCGAGTTCTTTACGGTGGACAGCCTGTGGGCGATTACGAATACCGTTCTGCCCTGCATAAGCGCGTCCATGCCTGCCTGAACTATCGCCTCGGTGCGGGTGTCTATCGAGGAAGTAGCTTCGTCGAGGATCATAACGGGTGGATCCGCCACCGCCGCTCTCGCGATGGAGATAAGCTGGCGCTGACCCTGCGAAAGGCCGCTGCCGTCGCCCTTGAGCACCGTGTTGTAGCCCTCGGGGAGCATTCTGATAAATCCGTCCGCATTGGCGAGCTTTGCCGCCTTTATACAGTCCTCATCGGTGGCGTCGGGCTTGCCGTAGCGGAGGTTATCCATAACGGTTCCCGTGAACAGGTTTACATCCTGAAGCACCACGCCCAGTGAGCGGCGGAGATCCGCTTTCTTTATCTTGTTGATGTTTATGCCGTCGTAGCGTATCTTGCCGTCCGCGATGTCGTAGAAGCGGTTGATAAGGTTCGTGATGGTGGTCTTGCCCGCGCCGGTCGCGCCGACAAATGCTACCTTCTGACCCGGCTCCGCGTATATCTTGATGTTGTGGAGCACTATCTTCTCGGGGACATATCCGAAATCCACATCGTCGAGGACAATATCGCCCTTTAACTCGGTGTAGGTGACGGTGCCGTCGCCGTGGGGGTGCTTCCATGCCCAAAGACCCGTGCGCCCGGAAGCCTCGCAGAGCTCGCCGTTTTCATTGCGCTTTGCGTTTACAAGAGTTACATATCCGTCGTCGCTCTCGGACTTTTCGTCAAGCAGGGTGAAAATTCTCTGCGCGCCCGCCATCGCCATTGCAACGGAGTTGAGCTGCTGGGATACCTGCCCGATGGGGCCGATGAAGCTTCTCGAAAGCTGTAAGAAAGACGCGATGCCGCCGAGGGTAAGCACTCCGACGGAGAAGCACGCAACATTCGTCGCGCCGTTTATCGCAAGCACGCCGCCTATTATCGCGATAACAACGTACAGGAAGTAACCCATTGCGTTGTTGATAGGCATAAGGATATTCGCGTAGGCATTTGCCTTGAAGGTGTTTTCGCAGAGGTCGGAGTTCTTTCCGTTGAACGCTTCCTTTGCCTTTTCCTCGTGGCAGAATACCTTTACTACCTTCTGACCGTTTATCATTTCCTCGATGTAGCCGTTAACGTCGCCGAGGGACTGCTGCTGCTGCATGAAGTACTTTCCGCTCTTGCCCGCTACCTTGCCCGTAACGAAGAACATCAGCGCGAGGAATGCGACCACCACCAGCGTCAGCCATATCGAAAGGCTGAGCATGGAGCAGAACACCATAACTATCGTTATCAGCGAGGAAACCACCTGCGGAATCGTCTGGGATATCATCTGGCGCAGGGCGTCGGTATCGTTGGTGTAGTAGCTCATTACGTCGCCGTGGGTGTGGGTGTCGAAATAGCTTATGGGAAGCGTCTGCATATGCGAGAACATTTCATCGCGGATGTTTTTCAGCATTCCCTGCGAAACGTTCGCCATAAGGCGGTTGTAAACCAGCGTGCAGATTATGCCCGCGATGAACAGCGCCGCCATTCCGCCGAGGGCGGTTATCAGTCCCGAGAAATCGGGGTTATCCACGCCGACCAGCGGCAGGATGTAGCTGTCTATCAGCGTCTTTATAAACAGCGAGGAAGCCACGCTCGCGATGCTGCTGACGATAATGCTGATGATTACAAGGATCATCTGACCCCTGAACGGCTTCATATATCCCAAAAGGCGCTTGATGACGTTTTTATCTATCTTCACGCCGCCTTTCTGCGGCATTCCGCCCCTGGGCGGCATTTTCATGTTCTTGTTTTCACTCATCTTCGCTCGCCCCCTTTGTCTGAGAATCATATACCTCGCGGTAGATTTCGCTGCGGGCATAAAGCTCGTCGTGCGTGCCTGCGTCGCTTATCGCGCCGTTGTCCATAACTACGATAAGATCCGCGTCGCTTACGGAGGATATTCTCTGCGCTATGATTATCTTTGTGGTGTCGGGTATCTCCTCGGCGAAAGCCTTTCTTATCATGGCGTCGGTCTTGGTGTCGACCGCGCTGGTGGAGTCGTCAAGGATAAGGATCTTCGGCTTTTTCAGCAGTGCTCTCGCGATACAGAGTCGCTGCTTCTGTCCGCCGGAAACGTTGGAGCCGCCCTGTTCGATGTAGGTGTCGTACTTGTCGGGGAAAGTCTGTATGAACTCATCCGCGCAGGCCTGCTTGCACACTCTCTCGATGTCCTCGTCGGTGGCGTTTTCGTCGCCCCAGCGGAGGTTCTCCTTGATGGTTCCCGAGAACAGAACGTTCTTCTGAAGCACCATCGCAACATTGTTTCTCAGCGCGTCGAGGTTATAGTCGCGGACATCCACGCCGCCGACCACAACTTCGCCCTCCGTTGCGTCGTAAAGGCGCGGTATCATCTGCACCAGCGTGGATTTGGACGAACCCGTGCCGCCGATAACGCCCACGGTCTGGCCCGACTTGATTTTAAGGTTGACATTACGCAGAGCCTCGTTTTCCGCCTTGTCGGAATATTTGAAGGATACGTTTCTGAATTCGATGGAGCCGTCCTTTACATCGGTGATGTTCTTTTCGCCGTCAACGATGTCGCTCTTTTCATCGAGGACTTCCGCGATACGCTCGCCGCTTGCCTTGGACATGGTGAGCATTACGAATATCATCGAAAGCATCATAAGGCTCATGAGTATCTGCATAGCATAGGTGAACATGGACATCAGCTCGCCTGTGGTAAGGCCGTTGCCGGGGATATTTCCGCCCGCAACGATGCTGTTTGCGCCGAGCCAGGAAATAAGGATAATGCAGGTATAAACCGAGATCTGCATTGCGGGAGCGTTGAACGCCACCGTCTTTTCCGCCTTGGTGAAGTCCTTGTAGATGCTGCTCGAGATCTTGCCGAACTTATCTATCTCGTGATCCTCGCGGACGAAGCTCTTTACAACTCTTATGCCGCGCAGATCCTCTTCAACGACGTTGTTGAGGTGGTCGTAGGTCTTGAACACGCGCTCAAATCTCGGGAACGCCGCCTTTACAATAATAAAGAGAACGATAGCAAGGAAAGGAATTACCGCAATGAATATCGAAGCAAGCTCCGCGTTTATCCTGAACGAGAATACGAACGCGAAAATAAGCATCGCGGGCGCGCGGAAAGCTATTCTTGTTATCATCTGGAACGCCATCTGAACGTTGGTAACATCCGTTGTAAGACGGGTTACAAGGCTCGCAGGGGAGAACTTATCGATGTTCGCAAAGGAGAAATGCTGAACATTATAATACATATCCTGTCTTACATTCCTCGCGAACAGCGAGCTTGCGCGGGAAGCGGTGTATCCCGCCGCAGCGCCGAAGAACAGCGCCGCCGCCGTAAGCACCAGTAATATCGCGCCGTACCTTACGACCTCGTTCATATCGCCGACCGTTATGCCCTTGTCTATGAGGTCCGCCATTGTCAGCGGGATAAGCACCTCAAGAACCGTTTCGCACACAACGAGTATCGGCGTAAGTATCGCGGTGAGCTTTGCGTCACGGATACATGCTGCCAGTTTCTTAATCATGTGATCCACTCCTTGTTTCGTTTTTTTCTGCGGCTTCTATGTTTTTCTGAAGCCTGTCAAGATACCCGTTGAGCGTTTCCAGCTCCTCCGGGGTAAATCCCTTTGTAAGCACGGATTCCATCTGCGCCGTGTCCGCGCGGAGCTTTCCCGCCAGCTCGCGGGATTTTTCCGTAAGGACTATTTTTTTCAGCCGTGCGTCATGCGATACGCTCTCGCGGGCGATAACGCCCTTTTTTTCGAGCAGGATAAGCACCTTCGAGGCAGTGGAGCGGGTTATGCCGAACTCGTTTTCAAGGTCGCGCTGCATAACATCGCGCCCCGAAAGCTCCGCGTCACAGAGCATACCGATTATCCATCCGTTGCTGCAGGTCATGTTGTCGACCTCTTTTTTACCCTCGTAGTTCCTGTCGATGTAGCGCCGCACGGAGTTGTTTATCATCCTTAGCTGTTTGCCGATCTCCCTGTTCTCCATTATATCCCCCATTTCTGAGATTGTCGCATATGCTACATTACTTGTCGGATATGCTACATTATAAGGCAAATTATATAATTTGTCAAGCGATTTTTTGTGATAAAATGATGAAAATTAAGCCTTAAAAATATAGGAAATGTCTGCCGGAGCATGGGCACGAAAGTTTCTGCGCAAAAATTTTCACAGAATAATTTGGCAATGCTTTCTGCGCGGCGGTTTGTTCACATTTTTTCGTTTGATTATGCAATTTTGTGTTGATTTTTCCCGCATTTTATGTTATACTGAAAAATGTGTAAATGCGGCATAAGCCGCCGAAAAACAGGAGGGAGCAGTTTTATGTATAAAATTGTAACTAAAAAAGTCCTCAACCCGACAGTAACGCTGATGGAAGTGGACGCGCCGATGATAG
>CAVIFG010000189.1:0-4724 GCA_963641955.1 Escherichia coli | reverse complement strand
GCGCCTATCAGCACTGTCGCCACCGCCTTGTTATGCAGCACCCACGAAAGTGCCATCTGCGACAGCGTCTGCCCGCGGGACGCGGCGATATCGTTCAGCTTATTCAGCCGCGCGATCATTTTTTCCGTGAGCTGATTGCCTATCCACGTTGCGCCCCTGCCTACCCTCGAATCCTCGGGGATACCGTTGAGGTACCTGTTCGTGAGAAAGCCCTGATAAAGCGGCGAGAACACCGCAAGGCCTATGCCGCTCTCCTCGGCATAGCGGTCAAGACCGTCGTCCTCTATCCAGCGGTTAAGCATGGAATATGACGGCTGGTTGATTATGAACGGGGTTTTCAGCTCCGCAAAAATGCGGCTTATCTCCTCGGTCTGCGCGGCGTTGTAGTTGGAAATGCCGACGTACAGCGCCTTTCCCTGCCGCACCGCATTATCCAGCGCCAGCGCGGTTTCCTCGAGCGGGGTGTTCGGGTCGAAAATGTGATGATAGTAAATATCCACATAATCGAGCTTCATGCGTTTAAGGCTCTGATCAAGGGAAGCTGTGAGGTACTTGCGCGAGCCGTTTCTGTCGCCGTAGGGACCCGGCCACATCTCATACCCTGCCTTGGTGGAAATGCAGAGTTCATCGCGGTATTCACGCATTCCCCTGTCAAGTATCCTGCCGAAATTCTCCTCGGCGCTGCCGTTGTAGGGATGGCCGTAATTGTTCGCAAGGTCGAAATGGGTTATGCCGAGGTCAAAGGCGGTGTGCACCATGTTTTCCATGTTTGCAAAGCAGCCGCCGTGCCCGAAGTTCTGCCAAAGCCCCAGCGAAACCGCAGGAAGCTTCAGACCGCTCTTTCCGACGCGGTTATATACCATTGTGTCGTATCTTTTTTCGCTTGGTGAGTACATATATGCTCCTTATTCAAAAATGCTGCATACCTTTGCTGTTTTTGCTATGCCGTTTTCGCCGTTTATGAGCTTCTCGCCCCAGTCGGCGGAAAGCACCGAGCCGTCCCACTCATTTGCAATGTCGAGATATTCAACACCGCCGCCGTTGCCTTTCCAGCTCCAGCCGAGGTAGCCGATGTTGTTTTCGGTGCAGTATTCCATGATGTAATCTTCATCAACGTCGCCGTCGGAATGGGTATAGCCGAATTCCCCGACGATAACGCACAGCCCCTTATCGGTGACACCGGTAAGATTGCGCTTTATAGAAGCCTTGTTCTTTCCCGCGGAGCCGTACATATGAATTGAGAACATCGTATTCGCATCGGGGTCCGCCGCGAATACTTCCTCGCCGTAGTCCGCGATGCTCTGGCCATACTGTCCCCAGCCCGCCGCGTCTACAAGTATCGTGTTCTTTATGCCCGCTTCGCGCAGCTTGGGTATCGCGGAAACATAGCCGTCGCGCCATACCTCGCTTTCCCACTTGCCGACCCATTCGTTGGCAATGTTAAGGATAACATACGCTTCGTTTCCGATAAGCGCGTCCTTTACGTCTATCCAGTAATCCACGGTGTTTTCGAGCAGGGAGATATCGTCCTTGCCGGTTATGTCGTGGACCTCGAGTATCGCGATCATTTTCAGCTCTTTGCACTTTTCAACGATGGCTTTCAGCGTATCCGCGCTGTCGCGGTTATACTGCTGGCCGTCGCCGCATACGATACGGACGGTATTCGCGCCCGTAGCCGCGATCGCCTCCAGCGCTACATCATCCTTTGCCGCGAACCAGCTGTGCGGATGATTTATCCCGCGCATTACAAATTCGTTTCCGTTGGCGTCAAGAAGCCTTGTCCCGTCCACGGTGAAGCCCGCGGAAGCCGTGGGTTCATCCTCGGGGATGTCGTTATCTGTCTGTTCCGTCTGCGAAACAGAGGAAGCAGTGCTGTCCCCTGTGGATGTGCTGCTTCCGTTCTGATTTGTACAGCCCGTCAGCATAACGATAAGCGAAAGCAGCAGTGCCGCTATTTTAACCATAATAATTCTCCTGTCAGTCCTGTGTTATCTCCTCGGGAATATGCTCAACGATCATATTCCTGCCGTGGTTCTTGCCGTAATAAAGCTTTGCATCGGCGGCGTTTACAAGCACGTCGGTGTTGTTCTCCCCCGAATAATGCTGCACGCCGAATGTCATCGAAACGGAGATCTCCTCCCCGTCGTATTCGCAGTGGAAGCTTCTTATCCGCTGCATTATCCGCTCCATTGCCGCCGAGGCTTCCTCGTCGGGCAGCGAAAACGCCAGCAGGAACTCCTCCCCGCCCCAGCGCGAAGCAATTCCGCATCCGTTCGTGCCTTCCTTCAGAATAGCCGAAACATCCTTCAGCACCAGATCTCCGCAGGCATGGCCGTAGCGATCGTTGAATTTCTTGAACAGGTCTATGTCGCCGATGACCACCGTTAGACCCGAATCCTCCGTCTTTGCCCTGTCCAGCATTTCCGCAAGCTTGATATTGCAGGCGCGCCTGTTGAACAGCCCCGTAAGCGGGTCGTTGGAAATAAGCTCCCGCAGCGATTGCTGAAGCTTCACGGCGGCTCTTCCCATGCCGCCTATCTCATCCCTGCGGGAAAGCATTCTTTCGTCGGGGGCGCAGTCGGTATCGCCCGAGGCTATCCTGCCCATAAACTCTGCGGTCATGGTAAGGCTGCCGACCATTCTTCTCGCCGCCGTGCCGCACACTACCGCTACCACCGCGGTCAGCGCCCACGAAACCGCCAGCGTTCCCATTATCGAATACGCAATCGCATGCGAAACATTATCCCGCGTTTTTCCCGCGAAAGTCATGCCTATTACTTCGCCCTCGGCGTTTATAAGCGGCATATAATACGCAAAATATATCTCGCCGTTGATATTGGTTTCGCCGGAAAAGAAGTCACTGCCGCCGAGAACACGATCAGTAACTTCATCCGCCGCAACAGTTCCCACCGCGCGGCTTCCGTCAGTATTCCTGACGGTGGTGACAGAGCGTTCGTTCCCGAAAAACAGCGTGATATCCATTCCCGTCATCTCCGCAACGTTGTCGAAAAGATCGGGCTTTATCTCCGAATCCTGATATGTGCTGCTGGAGATCTTTCTGCCTATGAAGTTATTTATCGTGACGCACTCGCTGCGCAGTTCATTGTAAACCTCTTTGTTGAAGCTGGTATTGATAGCATCCGCGATGAAAAACGACGCAATAAGCGACAGTATCAGCAGCGGCACCACCGCCATCGCAACTATTTTGAAAGCAAGTCCGGATCCGTCCGTGTGCTTTTTTCCGCGCAAATTTTCCCTCATTTCCGCTCCTCCCTGATTGGCCGTATAAAATCACAGTACCATGGCCTTTCGGTCATGGTACAGCAATCATATACGTTGTTTTTTGTCCCATATAACCGCCACTTGTATATACATCAAACCTTTTGTTTATTATATCACAAATAGGTCGGCTATGTCAACAAAATTTGGGGATTTTATCGAAAAACGGTTTATTTTCCGAGGGACTCGACCAGTGCCTTTGTATCGCGCGCGATAAGAAGCTCCTCGTTGGTGGGAACTACCCAGACCTCGACCTTGCTGTCGGGGGCGGAAATTCTTGCGAGCTTGCCGCGCAGACCCTTGTTTGCAGCGTCGTCGAACTTGATTCCGAGGTACTCCATGTTGTGGCATACGTCGGCGCGGACATCGTCGGAGTTCTCGCCGATACCGCCGGTGAAGATGACAGCGTCAAGGCCGTTCATTACAGCAGCATAGGAACCGATGTACTTCTTTATCTCATAGCGCAGCATTTCGCCTGCGAGCTTTGCCTTCTTGTCGCCGTGCTCGGCAGCGTCTGTGATGTCGCGGTTATCGCTGGAGATACCGGAAATGCCGAGGAAGCCGGACTTCTTGTTGAGGTAGTCGCTCATCTCCTTGGGGGAGAGGTGCATCTTGTCCGCGATGAATGTTACTGCGGAAGCGTCTACCGCGCCGCAGCGTGTGCCCATGATAACGCCGTCCAGAGGAGTGAAGCCCATGGAAGTATCGATGGACTTTCCGCCCTCAACAGCGGTGATGGAAGAGCCGTTGCCAAGGTGGCAGGATACGATCTTCAGATCCTTGATATCCTTGCCGAGGGCGTCAGCCAGCGCCTGTGTAACAAATCTGTGGGATGTGCCGTGGAAGCCGTACTTTCTTACATGGTACTTTTCGTAGCACTCGAAGGGCAGGCCGTACATATAAGCCTTCTCGGGCATGGTCTGGTGGAACGCTGTATCGAATACAACTACCTGAGGTGTTGTAGCGGGGATGACCTTCTTGCAGGCTCTCAGTGCGAGGGCGTGGGGGTGGTTATGTACGGGGGCAAGCTCGGACAGGTCGTCTATCTGCTGGATAACTTCGTCGGTAACGAGGGTGGTCTTGTCGAATACTTCGGCGCCCTGTACTATTCTGTGGCCGACAGCGGATACTTCGTCCATGCTCTTGAGCACGCTTGCGTCGCTCTTTGTGAGTACTTCAACGAGCTTTTCAAAAGCCTCTGTATGTGTGGGGAAGCTGCAGTCCTCTTCATACTTTCTTCCGTCGAAAGTGGTGTGCTTGATGTGACCGTCGATGCCGATACGGTCGCAGTTACCCTTTGCGATAACGCTTTCGTCCTCCATATTGATAAGCTGATACTTCAGTGAAGAGCTGCCTGCATTGATGACCAGAATTTTCATTTTACTTGATTTCCTTTCTTAGTTTTCGCGCGGGCACACTTTTCATACTGCGGCTCGTGCATAATC
>CAVIFG010000188.1:0-4736 GCA_963641955.1 Escherichia coli | reverse complement strand
ATGGAGCAATCTTTCGAATGCTCCATTGGTGGTTATTAAATTACAGCTTACGGATTGGTGTATCTGCCCTACAAACGAAAAGCTGTCAATGAGAACAGCGCGTATTGATGCAGATCTGCATTATCGATATAATATGTTCGACTGACTCTTTGCAGTCGTTCTTCAGCCATTCGTTAATTATCGCCACCAATCCGTTTATATAAAACGTCATCATGTATTTCTGGTCATCCGACGGCACATTGAAACGCTCTAAAATCGGAACGAACACATGACGATTCAGAGCATTGTATGCTTCGGTCATTTGCAGGGTCGACGCCTGTTCAATTGTCGTGCGGAATATGCGTTTGTGCTCCTTGATATAGTTCAGATACGGCGTGAGATATTCGGGCGTAATGAGATACAGCTCATCAAGCGGGCGAGTCGGCAGTTTCTCCAGAAAATCGACCGTGTCCTGCGGCATGAAATCCGTGAATTGCCTGATGATATACTGCGAGCTTTCTTCCAGCAGGTCGGCAATAGTTTCGTAATGCAGATAAAATGTCGAGCGGTTAACTCCCGCCGCCTGGCAAATTTCCTTTACCGTAATAAAGGCGAAATCCTTTTTCTCAAGCAATTCAAGAAACGCCTTATCCATACGGACGGCGGTGCTGAAATATTTACTTTCCGACCTGTTCAGAAGAACTCACCCCCTCTTTTCATCTTACTGCTGCGTATAAGCATATATACCGCTGTCGCAATTACTGTCACCCATATTCCCGCACCTGTGATTCCGTTCATCAGCCTGCGGAAACTGTCATTCTCCGCAGAAAACTCCGCGATCATCGCGGTTTGCAAACCGAGTATGGACATCAGCGCCGCAATGAAATTGAGCACCTTTGCAGCTGATAATACCGGACTTCCGAGCCTGCGGTATCTCACAAGATTGATCACAGACATTATCATCGTGTAGAATGTGTACATTGCCGAAATGTAGATGACATATCCCGGGTAGGAATACCCGTTGTTTGCAGCCACCATCAGCACTATCATTCCACCCATAGGAATATTCAGCAGAAAAAGCAGCCATGCAGTCATGCGATAACAGCGTACTTCCTTTGACGCGTCATGACGGCGGTAGTTCCACACAAGAAACAGCCGGATACTTCCCAGCACCAGATAATAAACCGCCATCGAAACAAACCAAACGGAAGCGTAGCAAATACCGACAACAATGCGGAATATCACATAGAAAAAGTCAGCGAACATTCCCAGATAAATGCTTACGCTTCCGCGGAATGCAAGGTCGCTGATATATCTGCTGCCAAATTCAGTGTCTGATATTTTCCGCTTTACCGCGTTCCTTATTCTTCTTAAAAGCCCGGGAACAGGCACGATAAGTATTGCAAGGCAATACGCCGACATGACGTAGATAACGTATGCCGGCGCGCTTTCTTCCTGCCTGCTGACAAATATGAAAATCAGTGCGGCAAACACAATGATCGGCAGCGGTATAAGCACCCATTTTGGTGGATTTAACAGCTTCGCTAAAACCATCCTTGCCTTTTTCATAGAGTTATTTCTCGCTGATTTCCTTTGCAAGCTCCATTATCTCAAAGGCGTATTTCTTTTTGCCATTTTCAAGAATGTGCTTGTAAACAGGGTAATTAACGCCCATGCCTATCATTCCGACAATGCCGATGATGATACCCAGCACTAATGAGCCGGGTGTTCCGCTGCCTATCACTCCCATCGCAAGGCACATTCCGGTACCGAAAACGAGTGCGGAAACAGTTCCGAGTGTGTAGGTAAATACATTAGCGGGCAGCTTTGCCTTTGCGTCAAGCTTGCGCAGCGCGACAACCTTTGAGGTGTCCTTCGGCGCGTATTCGTTTGCTATCTGTTCTGCGTAGATCTTGTCTGTGTTCATGGTTTGAACCTCCTTCATTTGATGTCTTTATTATACAGTAAATGATGGGGATTTTGAACAACACAGATAACCATGTGTGTTGATTTAAGACAAATTCCAATATGCCGATATATCAATTATAACACTATACCCCCAAAAAGTCAAACAAACACTTCCGCAGCACTCATCGGGATATACGTTATCGGAGTTGTCAACAGGAAATTTCTATACATATAAGCAAAAGCACCCCGCAAAGGATTTGCAGAGTGCTTTATATATTTATATATCAGTTATCAGCTGTCCTGCCCCTGCGCATAAAGACCGCAACAGCCCTTTTGCGCAGCCATCCCTATGGATTTCTGAATCAGCATTTTCCGATATGGCGTCATCTTATATGCGAAGCCTCCAGTCCGCCGCAGCGGTTTGCAGTTCCACAAGCTTGTGATACAAGCCGTTTTTCTGCATTAACTCATCGTGAGTACCGCTTTCCGCAACAACTCCGCCGTCCAGAACGATGATCTTGTCCGCTTTCTCGACTGTACGCATACGATGCGCGATGATAAGCACAGTCTTTCCGCGCACCAGATGCGTGATCGCCTCCTGTATCTCCGTTTCATTGTCCACATCCAGGGAAGCAGTCGCTTCGTCCAGAAGTATCACGGGAGCGTCCTTCAGAAGCGCGCGGGCGATGGACAGCCGCTGGCATTCGCCGCCGGAAAGGGTCGAGCCGTTTTCGCCGATGACGGTCTGATAGCCGTCGGGCAGCTTCTCAATGAAATCGTGGCAGCGGGCGGCTTTTGCGGCTGCCATAACGTCCTCGTCCGTGGCGTCCTTTCTGCCGACCCGGATATTCTCCATCACAGTGTTGTTGAACAGTACAACATTCTGAAACACCACGGAAAAATCCTTCATCAGAGCCGTCGAATCAATAGGCGCAATGTCCGTGCCGCCCAGCGTTATCCTGCCGCTGTCCACGTTGTAAAATCCCGCAGCCAGATTGGCAACGGTGCTCTTTCCGCCGCCGGAGGGACCAACCAGCGCCGTTACCTGCCCCTGCCTTGCGGTAAAGGAAACGTCCTTCAGAACCTGCTTGCCCGGCTCGTAGGAAAATCCCACATGGTCGAAAGTGATATCGTAGCCGTTGGTGTGATATTCCTTGACGCCGTTTTCCTCCGGATAATTCTGAATGGCTTTCAGACGGTCCACCTGAAGATCAACATTAAACAGCTCCGCCATGTTGGTCATTGCTCCCGAAAGCGGATCATACAGGCGGGATGCGGCTATCAGGAACAGAATATAGGTAAACAGCGTTGTACTGCCACTCAGCATAAGCGCGTTACCCACAACGATTACAGTAGCCAGTCCCAGCCGCAGCAGCATCTGCCCTGCGGTGACAAGGCTTGCCGTCGCGGTTTCCGAGGATATCTGCGCCTTTTCGGCGGCGTCGATTTTTGCGTCAAGCTTTCTGAGGTATTCCTCCTCCAGGTTGCACGCCTTGATGTCCTGCACGGTTTCTAAGCACTCCTGTATGCCGTTTGCAAGGGCGAGCCTTGAGTTGATGTGCTTCTTCCCGAGCTTGACCTGCAGCTTACGGGACAGCAGGACGATGGCAAATGAAACCGGCGCCACCCAAAGCAGCGCAAGCCCCATGCGCCAGTCAAATATCAAAAGCGCGATACAAACGATAGCCGTCGAGATTATCGAGCCCCAGAACTGCGCAACGGTGTGAGAAAAGGCGTGCTCAAAGCCCGCGCAGTCACCCATGATGGTGCTGGTCAGGTCGGAGAGATCACGTTCGTGGAAGAAGCGCAGCGGCAGAGTACGCAGCTTTTCCGCCAGTGTTATGCGGCGGCGCTCGCTCTCCTTATATGTCCCGAGGTAGGTCACGGTGTACTGAAGATAATGCAGAATGAAAATCAGCGCCAGAATGGCTATTCCGATAATAGTATACAGCAGTACGTTGACGCTTTTCTCCCCCTCCCCCAGCAGCGGAGAAAGGAACACATTCAGCACCCACGCCATCAGCGCCACCGGAAGCATAAGGCTGATGTAGGCCAGCGCAGAATAAACGATACCCTTAAAGAGATCCTTTGCTCCCTGCTCGCTCAGGGCGTATTTTTTCTGAAGATATTTCATACTTCCTCGACCTCCTTACCGACTTTCCACTTGACGGACGTCTGATAATCCCTCCACATGGAGGCATACCGACCGCCTGCCGCCAGCAGCGCCGCGTGAGTGCCGCGCTCTATGATTCTGCCGCCGTCGAACACCAGTATTTCGTCGGCGTCCTGAACGGTGGAAAGACGATGTGCTATCATAAGCACCGTCTTTTTCTCGGTCAGCTTTTCAAATGCAAGCTGTATCTGATGTTCGTTCTCGGCGTCCGCAAATGCAGTCGCTTCGTCAAGAACGATGATGGGAGCGTCTTTCAGTATTGCTCTTGCAAGGGCAACGCGCTGATTTTCGCCGCCGGAAAGATATGTGCCGCCGCTTCCCACAACGGTATCAAGCCCATCGGGGAGCCGATCTATTATCTCCCTGCACTGTGCGGCTTCCGCGGCGCGCATGACTTCCTCCCGGGTGGCTTCGGGTCTTGCCGCGCGGATATTTTCCAGCAGGGTATCCTGAAACAGCCTGGTGTTCTGGAACACAAAGGCGATCTGCTTCATCAGGTCATTCTTGCCTATTTCCCGAACGTCCACTCCGCCGACCTTAATGCTTCCCATGGTGACATCATAAAATCGGGGGATAAGCTGCGCCGCCGTGGATTTTCCGCTGCCCGAAGCGCCCACAAGTGCGACGGTCTTTCCTGTCGGTATCTCGAATGTAACGTTATCCAGCGCCTTAACAT
>CAVIFG010000187.1:0-4737 GCA_963641955.1 Escherichia coli | reverse complement strand
ATTTAATATGCTGCATTGGGGGAAAACTCTTGTTTTCCCCCAAACCCCTTTAGCGCTTTTTAAGTCGGATTAACGCACCTGCTATAATCGCCACTGCAAAAGATTTTCCGGGCGTGGGGTATTTCGCCGTCTGCGGACGGCGACAAGGGCGCCGCCCTTGACCTGCGAGGGGCTCGGCCCCTCGACCGCGTGTATGTGCGCCACAAAGACGAAATGATGGCGCTCGACCGCGTATGTACGCGCCGCACTAACCCCAAAAACCAAAACGGCGCCCATTACAGCGCCGCCTCGATCTTCATATATTCCTCCAGCGTAAGCTCCTCCGCGCGGACGGTAGGCTTTATGCCTATCTCCGCAAACTTCGCCGAAAGCTCCTGCTTGGATATCCCGAACTCCCCCGACAGCGGATTCACAAGCTGCTTCCTCCGCTGCGAGAACCCCGCGCGTATCATCCGAAACAGCCGCTTCTCATGCTCCGGCGGAAGCCCTCCGTCCTGCCTTATATCCAGCCTGATAACCGCACTGTCGACATTCGGCGCGGGCATAAAGCTGCCGCGGTTCACCCTGAACAACAACTCAGGCTTGCTGAAATAGCTCACCGCGCAGGATATCGCGCCGCACTCCCTTGTGCCCGGGGCTGCGCAGATCCTGTCCGCCGCCTCTTTCTGCACCATAACTGTCATGGACTTTATCGGCAGCCTGCTTTCAAGCACCCGCATTATCACGGGCGATGTTATATAATACGGAAGATTTGCACATATAACAGTATCCCTGCCCTCGGATTTTTCCGCGATGAGCGCCGCGAGGTCGGTTTCCATAACGTCCCCGAAAATCACCTCGGTATTTGGAAGATCCGCGAGCGTTTCCTCAAGAATGGGCTTCAGCGAGGTGTCTATCTCCACCGCCGCGACCTTGTCGCACCGCAGCGCAAGCTCCCGCGTGAGAACCCCCACGCCCGTGCCTATCTCCAGCGCGAAAACGCCCTTTCCGCAGCCGCCCATCTCCGCAATTTTAGGGCAGACGGTGGGATTTACAATAAAATTCTGCCCCAGCGATTTTGTAAAGGAGAAACCGTGCCGCTCGAAAAGATCCTTTATCACGCCGATGTTCGTAAGCTGCAAATCAGTATCCCTCTCTTCCCTCAAGGCTGTCGTCGTTGTCTATCCAACTGTTTACGGCGATGGTCCTCATCTCGTTCGGGGCGGTTCGGATGACCACCTCGGATATGCCCGCGTTGATTATCATTCGCTTGCACATCGCGCAGGGCTCCACATCGCCGTAAAGCTCCCCCGTCTTGGCGTCAAGGCAGGAAAGATACAGCGTCGAGCCGAGCATATCGTTGCGCGGCGCACTGATTATGCAGTTCGCCTCCGCATGGACGGAGCGGCACAGCTCATACCGCTGACCCTTCGGGACATTCAGCTTGTCGCGCATACATTCGCCGAGGTCGGAGCAGTTCACCCTGCCCCTCGGCGCGCCATTGTATCCCGTGGCGATTATCTCGTCGTTCTTCACGATGATGGCTCCGAAATTCCTGCGCAGGCAGGTGCCGCGCTCCGCCACGGTCTGGGATATATCAAGGTAATAGTTTATCTTGTCGCGTCTGGGCATGGTGCGGCTCCTTTCAGATTAAAAATTTACTTGCGCTTATTGATCTGCCTTGTGATGAAAGCCTTGTTCTGCACGGGCTTGTCTATCATGGGCTGGCTTGCGCCGCGCTTCTGTATCGCGTTAGGCATGGGGAGGTTTCTGTCGATGTCGTGGATATATGCCATGGCGATCTCGCGCTGCTCGGACATGGTGGAGGTATCGTCGCAGTATGCAACTACCTTATCGAACAGGCCGCGGGCTTCCTGCTTTCTTCCGATGTTTGCAAGCAGCTCCGCGAGCACGCAGCGGTACGCCGCCGCGCCCGAGCCGTTGTGCTTTTCCTCTTCCTCAGCGATTGCTTCGTTGAGGTGCTTTTCAGCCTCCTCGTAGTTTCCGAGGTTTATATATTGAAGAGCGGCTTCAAATTTGATATTCATTTTTTATTTCCTTTCGTGTGAGGTATTTTCTTATATTGTATCATATTACACGCGTTTTGTCAAAGAATTTTTAGGATTTATTAATATCACGCCGTATATTACAATAATTTACAGTCAGATATGACAACCTTTTCGTAAACTAGGTGGTAATATTTAACTACTACCTATAAAGGACGTCAAACGAAAGGAAGTTTATCATGGCGGAAAAAACTGTTGAACTTAAACGGGAAACGATATGGACGCGGGTTCGGGAATTTCTCACCGAATATGCTGTGTGGGTGCTGGCTGGGTTTGCGATGGAGCTCGGCGCTTCCTCTGCGGGAGCCGCTCCCGCTGCGGCGGCGCTGTCCGCGGGTCTGCCCGGTAACAAGGGCTTATGCGCGGCGGCGGGTGGATTGTTCGGGGCGCTTCTGCGCGGGGTTCCCGACTGCTTCTTCGGGGCGGGGGCGATAGCGATAGTGCTCGCCGCGCGGCTCATCCCGGATATGAACAAGCCCAAGCTCCGCGCGGGGATACGCGCCGCGGCGGCGGGGGCGGCGTGCTTCTTCCCGCGGGCTGCGCTGATAACAGACCCCTCCGCGCTGCTGACGGGGATAATCGCGTCGGTCACGGCGGGAGTATTCGCGGCGTGCGTCAGCCTGCTGTATGAAAGCATAGGAAATCGCGGCTTCGATATCTCCGAGGTGCGGGACTGCGCGAAAGCGGCGGTGATAACCGCGGGGCTGTTCATGTCCCTCGGCGCGCTGGATTATCCCCTGCTGAATATCGGCAGGCTTGCTCTGGGATTTATGATACTCACCGTCACCGCCCGCAGGGGGCTGGCATGGTGCGCCGTTTTCGGCACGGCGGCGGTGTTCGGGCTGTGCGCCGCTGTTCCCTCGGCGGGCTGCGGCGCGGCGGCGACTGCCCTTGCGGCGGTGTTAAGTATCGTATTCACGAAATACGGGAAGTTCATCCGCGCGGCGGGATTTGTGTTCTTCGCCTGCGCGGGGGTACTCGCGGCGGGATTTGACGACGGAACATGGAGCGTGCTTATCGAAACCGCCGCTGCGGGGGCAGCGTTTGCAGTTCTCCCCGTGGAAAAAATCAAGACCGCCGAAAGCGACATCTCCGACAGCACCGTTGCAATGCTGCTGCGGGAGCGCCTGTGCTTCGCGGCGGACGCCGTGGCGGGGATAGGCAGGGGCATAGACGCCGCCGCAGAAACGCTGGACAGGAAATACTGCCATACATTAGAACAGGCGGCGGAGCGCGCCGCGGACCGTTCCTGCCGCACCTGCCCGAACAGCATGGTGTGCTGGGGCGAGAAATACGAACTTTTCCGCGGGGAATTTTCGCGGCTGATAAAGGCGGTGCGGAGCGGCACGGAATTGACCGAGCACTCGCTTTCGCCGCAGTGCGCGGAGGAATGCGTTGACAAGGCGGCGGTGATACGCGCGGTGAAAACGGAATACGATCGCTTCCTCGCCGCCTCCGCCGACGAACAGCGCGTGCGGGAAATGCGCCGTATCTACACCGACCAGCTTGAGAGCATACACGATATCCTCTGCGACATGGGCTGCGCAAAACTCGACCCGAAAAGCGCCGCGCAGAGCCGCACCGCCGAAAAGCGCGCGGAAAAGCTCCTTTCCGAATGCGGCATGAACGGCGCGCGGGCATTCATCACATTCGACAGGCGGGGGCACCTCCACCTCGAGGCATACGGAAACACCGAACCGAATGTTGAGCGGGAGTATCTCGGCGGGCTGATGATAAACGCCCTCGGGCGGGAGATGGAGCTTCCCGAAATAACAAGCGGCGGCGGCCGCTGCCGTGTCACCGTGCAGGAGCGCACCGCGCTTTCCGCCGAGATAGGCGCATTTCAGCTATGCAGGGGCAAGAACAGGGTCTGCGGCGACAGCTACGACAGCTTCACCGACGCGCAGGGGATATTGTATGTTATCCTCTCCGACGGAATGGGAACGGGCAGCCGCGCAAGGGTGGATTCCGCGATGGCGTGCTCGGTCATCGCGCGGCTGCTGAAGAGCGGAATATCCCTCCCCACCGCATTAGAAACCGTGAACACAGCGCTGATGGTAAAAAGCGCGGACGAAAGCTTCGCGACGCTGGACATATGCAGGATCGACCTCAACACGGGTGAATGCGCGGTGTACAAGGCGGGCGCGGCGGTGACCTACATAAAATCCGCCGACAGGCTCGTGCGCGCCGCGCTGTCATCTCCCCCCGCGGGCACGGGCGGAAAGCTCACCGTCCCCGCGCAGAAGTTCAATGTCGCCGCGGGCGATGTGATAATCATGACCACCGACGGCGCCGTGCTGGACGAGGAGTGGCTTTCGAGGGAGCTGTCGCAGCCCTCCGACCCGAAGGAGCTTTCCGAAAGGATAGCAAGGGCGGCAAGGGCTGCCGAAAACGGCAGGGAGGATGATATCAGCATTATCGCCGTGGCAGTGGGGGGATAAGGAACATAAGGCGGCTCGTGCCGCTTTGCACGATAAAGAAATTACAGCTACGCTGTTGGTTCGGGCTTTTTAATTAATTTCTTTTCGCACAATTGCGAGGGGAGAACCTTTGGTGGAGGGAAAAACTACGTTTTCCTCCTCCCCCAAGGGTTCTCCCCTCGCGCTCCCCTTTCCCTAACCCCTACCTCTTTCCTTAAAGTTTTTTGTGGCTTGTTATTTGGAGTTTATCTCGCTCCGCGACTTTATTGTAA
>CAVIFG010000186.1:0-4759 GCA_963641955.1 Escherichia coli | reverse complement strand
GGGGAAAACTCTTACGTTTTCGGAACAAACGTTCCGTTTGTACCTCCCACACCCCTTTAGCGCTTTGGAAGTCGAATAAACGCACCTGCTTTAGGTTACACTGCACGAAATTTTCTATAAGTGGGGAATTTCGACGTCTGCGGACGTCGACGAGGGCGCTGGTCTGTCGGTCAACCCCCTCTGTCGCTTCGCGACACCTCCCCCATGGGGAGATCACCTCGACCCGCGAGGGGTGCGACCCCTCGACCGCGTGTATGAGTGCCACAAAGACAAGAGGTTTAACGAACAATAAACTAAGCGGCGAGCCATAAAAGCCCGCCGCCCGATGAAGAAAAGATAACTAAATCAATTTTGAAATCGTAATATCAGCCCAGTTCAGAGAAATAGATATCGCCGTTTTCATCTATGCTGAACATAACGAAATCCGTGTAATAGCTTACGCCGAAGATATCGGTGATTCTGAAGCAGTAGTAATAATCGCCGGCGGAAAGCATCTTGTCATAAATAGTTGCGTCGCCGTTGTAGGTGTATTCGTTGCCGGGCATATTCGCGACAAACGTACCGTCGTTGCTGTATGCGCCGTAAAGGGGAGTGATAACGTCGCCGTTTTCGAGGGTTCTGATATCCCTTGCTGCCTGACCGTTCTCGTCGATACCGTCCCATGTGCCTACTATCGCGGTGGTATATCCATCGTCGGTGTACTGCATCATGATACGCAGGTTTGTCTGCTTGCCGTTAACCATAACGGGGGAGGTGAAGATGTCGTACTTTTCGGCTTCCTCAACAATGAACATCGCCAGCGGCTGTCCGTCCGGGAGCATATACCACAGTCCGTCGAAGCAGTCCTCAACAACGCCGCTTTCCCAGTTTACGTTAGTGTAGTTGTCGCTGCCGATGTCGAAGTAGAAACCGTTCTCCGTATCCGCGAGGTAGATGGAGCAGTAAACGCCCGCGGTGTAGTCGATGGATTCGGGGGTCAGCGTGAACGTATATGTACCCTCGTCGGTGAAATGCGGAGCCTCCGCAAAGTTTATCGTTGCGGAATCGTCCGCGAAGGTCATGTTGTCGCTGTCGCTGCTGTCAAAATAGCCCCAGTATGCGAAGTAATCCGCGCTGTTGCTCCAGCTGTCCTCGGTCCAGTAGCTCTCGTTTTCGTCGAGCCACATATTGTCGCCGCTGTAATCATTCATCACGCCGCCGTTGGAAGAACCGTATGCGATCCTGTCCACGAACGTCATGTAGTAGGGGCTTATGCAAACATCCTTGAATACCGAAAGCTCCTCCGAGCCGGAAACATACAGCGGGTAGTAGGTGGAAAGTCCCGTGGAACCCTCCTCGCCCCAGCCGTAGAGGTTGTAGATAACAGCGTCGTTGATGGCGGAGATAGCCGCGTCAACATCCGCGCAGTCCTGCGCCGCCAGCAGAAGCGAGCCAAGATCCACCATGTTGGTGTAGCCCTCGGAATCGTTGTTGCCGCCGTAGTTCTTTGCGCTGTTTATGTTTCTGATAAGTCCCGCCAGAACGGAAGTGTCCTCGGAAGCGCTGTACATCTGCGCCGCCGCACTGTTGAACGCCTCGACCAGCGCGTCTATCTTGGAAAGGTCGGTGATGGAGAACGTTGCGCTGTCTTCCGCGCCTATTTCCTCGCACATTTCCATGAAGCTGTCCGCAACGACCTTGCCGAGGGCTGCGCCGTCGCAGTTGGGGTTCTGTGTGAGGTACTCGCCGATGGTGGTGTAGTTCCAGCCGTATCCGGGCTCAAGCTCTTCCGAAGCGAACATATAATTCGCGTGGGGAACCAGCATATTCGCGTTTTCTATCGTGCCCATAAGGCAGGCGTCATAGCCGACGAACTCGAACTTGTCGGTCATCTGGTCGTATACCGAGGTGAGGGCTGTGTCTATCTCGCTGAGGGAAAGGGAGTCGGAGTCGTTAAGCTCATCAAAGCAAACGCCCGAAATGCTTCCTCCGCCGTGATCCCAGAAGATAACGCCCATGTTCGCCGCGGGGTAATTCTCAACGCCCCAGCTTAAAAAGCTGCTGAGCGTATCCGCGCTGCCCATGCTTGCGAGGGGCTGTTCGTCCGCGAGGGTCATTTCGCCCTGAGTGATAACGTAGCGCTGTAATTTGTTTGTGTCGACGGGGAATTCCGCCCAGTCGTATGTACCGCCGGTCTGAACGACGAACTTTATGTTTTCGTCGGTGTATCCGCCGATCATCTCGGAGATATCGCCCGAAGCCATGCCCGAGCCGCTGCTTTCGAGGTCGGTGCCGCACATATAAACGAATATCGTCCATGTGCCGTCCTCGCCCATGGGGGCGGGGGAAGCGTGGGTAAGGCGGTCGATGCTAAGTCCATTTCCGCTAAGGCTCATGCGGGATGCACGCGCACCGCTGACGGTGCCGCCGTTGTAGTCGGGGGTGGAATCATCCCTGCTGTCCGCGCCGCCGTTGGACGCAGTGGAGGACACGTCGCTGTCGTCCTCAAAGAAATCCTCATCATCGCTGCACGCGGTCAGCGACATCACCGAAACGGCGAGCAGCGCCGCGGCGGCGGATCTTATGTATTTTTTACGCATAAAATTCTCCTTTCGTTATCATGCAAAGAAGCTTGCAAGCGAAAAGCCCGTGGGGAGGGGGATGGTGCACATGATTATCGTTGCGGCGATAAAGCATACCGCAGATATGCCAACGACAACATACTTGTTTCTCATCGTCTTGAAGGTGTTAACGATACCGAGCAGGAACATTACCACCGAGTAGAAAACGGTAACAAGTCCGAAGCGGTCGCCGTTGGAATTGTCCTGCTGACCCTGCTTGAGGGTTTCTTCCGCCTCCGCCATGACCGCCCTTGCTTCCTCGAAGTAGCTGTCATAGTAGCCGTCCATATCGAATGGGCTTGCATATTCTTCCTGATCCAGCGCCCATACTATCGCTTCCGCAAATTCCTCGGAAACGTTGTCGTTGATTATCTGCTCGAGCTTCCAGTCGTATTTCTCCGCCGCGACGGTGTCGCCCTGCGCGGTGGCGTACTGCTGCTCGATATCAAGGTCGCTGATGGTGTTCCATGTTTCGAGGTCGTTAAGGTAGTTCTGCGAAGCCTCGTTCCAAAGGGAGTTGCCCTCGGCGGTGAGGTTGGTGGATTTCGTGTAGTTTGTCGCCTGGTTGCCGCCGTGCAGCGAGCCTATCCACGAAGCCCACGCCGTCAGCAGCGCCGTTATGCCCAGCGCGATGGCGATGATTATTTCCAGTATGTCCTCTGCGGAACGCTTTTTCTTCTCTTCCATGATATTCTCCTCATAATGTCATTATTTCTGCGTTAAGTATACGCCACAGATAATTGTAACATATTTCCGAAATCACGGCAAGAGATTTTACTCAAATGGTGGTTTTGTAACTCAAACGGTTTCAGTTCTTCAGCTTGAACCTGCTTATCCTCTCCTGAAGAAGCTGCGCCTGACTGCTCATTTCCTCGCTTGCAGCGGCGCTCTGCTCTGCGGTCGCGCTGTTGGTCTGAACGGCGTTGGATATTTCGGTTATCCTCTCGCTGATGCGCTCTGCGGCGTGGGTCTGCTCCTCGCTGCCCGCCGCGATGCCGTTGAGTTCGTTTTCGATGGTCATGGATACCTCGACAACGCTTTCAAGGGACTTTTCGGTGCTGTCTGCGGCTTCGGTGCCGTGGGCAACTCTCTCGATAACGTTCTTGACAAGCTCGGCTATTTCCTTTGTTGCCTCGGCGGTCTTGGATGCAAGGGACTGTATCTCACCCGCAACAACGGAGAAGCCCTTGCCCGCTTCGCCCGCGCGTGCGGCTTCTATGGCGGCGTTTATCGCAAGGATATTCGTCTGCGTTGCGATGCCGTCGACTGTCTTTACGATGTGGTTTATCTGCTCGGAAGCGTCGTTTATCTCGGTCATTGCGGTCATCATGCGGGACATATTTCCGCTGCTTTCCTTCATGCCTGTAGCAGCCTTTTCCGCTGCGCCGAACGCGCTGCGTACACTTTCGGAGTTAGCCTGTATCTTTTCTTCAAGGGAAGCAACGGCTTCTGTAAGCTCCTGAATGGAAGCCGCCTGCTCGGTGCTGCTCTGCGACAGCGCCTGCGCGCCGGAAGCCACCTGCTCCGCGCCGCCTGCTACCTGCTCGGAAGCGCAGCGGATGTCATTCATGGTTTCGTTGAGGGAATCGGAAATATTCTCGAGGGCGGTCTTTATCTTTGCAAATTCGCCCGCGTAGTCGTTGGTGAGGGAGAAGTCGAGCTTTCCGTCCGCGATATCGTTGAGCACCGCGGATATCTCGTTTATGCAGGAAACATAGCTGCTCAGGCGGGAAGCCGTCTTGGAGAAGCTGCGGCTGAGGACGCCTATCTCGTCCTTTCCGCCGTCGTTTACATCTACGTCGAGTTCGCCGTCGGCGATCCTTTCTGCGGCGCCGCTGAGCCTGAGCAGGGGCTTGGTCATGTTGCGCGCGATTATCATAGCGAGCACGGCGCCTATCGCGATTACTATGGCTTCAATGCCTATGCTTGCGAAGATTATGATGTTGCGCTGGGAGTTGATCTCGCTGTTATATACGGTGAAAACAAGGGTCATGCCGTTGTCGAGCGAGGTGTATACCGCCTGCTTTGCGATGCCCTCGAAGGAGGTGTTGATGCTGCTCTTGTCGTACGCGGGGTCGTTCAGCTTATTTAAAAGGTTGGTAAGCCCGCCGTCGGTGTTTGCGCTTTCGAGGGAAGAACCGTATTCAAGCGTCTTGTGG
>CAVIFG010000185.1:0-4824 GCA_963641955.1 Escherichia coli | reverse complement strand
GTCCATGCTTTTTCCGCCGGTTTCGATGTATTTTCCGAATTTGTCCGCCATTATGCTCACTCCTTTTTTTGTGGTTTTGATGGCAAAAAAACTATGTGGCAGCAGATTGCGATAGACTGTGGGGGGAAAACTCTTGTTTTCCCCCCACACCCCCTTTAGCGCCTATGAAGCGTAAAACCGCACTGCGTGCGGAGTGGCGGGGCTCCGCCCCACACCCCGCCAGCCTTTTGAAAAAGGCTGGACCGAAAACTTTTAGTTCGCTACGCGGAAATTTTAAATGTTTTCGACAGACTTAACCTCACATCATATACGATATGCGCACCAAAAATTCACCCCTCCGCAAACGCGATAAGTTCCTCCCACCCGTCGGGAAAGCCGATATCTGAAAGCCTTGCGACGCCCTCGTTCTTTCTGATAAGCCTTGTTATCGGCTTTACAACGCGCTCGTTCCAATGCTGATGATCGTGATAAAGCTGCTTCATAACGATGATATACCCAAAAACGTTCGGCTGAAGCTCGACACCAAGCCCGCGGGGCGTGCGCGGCTCCACGGGGAAAGTAACGCCGTAAAGCCTGTTGTAGTGTGCGCAGTAATTGCGCAGCTCATTAAGGCAGAAAATCCAGTTGTCCATATCGGAGTAGGTGCAGCCGTAGTATTCCTCGGCGATCTCCTTTTTGTCGGCGGTGTGCATATCCTTATAAAAGAACGCCAGTGTGCCGAAGCTGAAAAGTTCCGTCACCACCCACAGCGGGAAGCAGCCATTGTGCTTGGTGTTGTAGTGCTTTACGAATTCGATGTCGGAGTTGGATTCGATAAGGTGCTTCACGCGGGACATAAAGCTCTGATGGATATGGCGGTGGTCGAAAGTGGAGGGATTAAGATACCCCAGCGCGCCGTATTTCAGCGCGTGGTAGTTGGATACCGCCGCCCGCAGGGCTATCTCTATCTCCTCCAGCGCCGCGATGAGAATGCTCCGCAGCTTTCTGTCCATATCGTATATCGCCATTATTTTATCAAATGACGTGCCCGCCTCATAGTGGCGCTTGTCGACGCGGAAAGGCTCGAAATAGTTCGACAGGCGGAAATAGTTGATATATTTCAGCGTGTCCAGCGCTCTTTCCTCGTCCTCGACGATGCAGCCGCGCTCTTTCAGCTTTGCAAGCTGTTGTTCAATGGTAGCGGGTATTTTATCAGCCATGTTTCCTCCGTAAAGCCCTTATCCTGTCAATCCATCCAGAATACTTCACGCTCGTGCTTGCTTTCGCGGGTCATAAGCGCGGCAATGGATTTCTTCGGGTCGCTGCCCTCGTAGCATATTTTTACTATCTGCTCGATTATCGGGGTGTCGATGTTGTGCTTTTTTGCAAGGTCGTAGGCGATTATGCTGTTGGTGTAGCCCTCCACCGTGCCGACCTGCGCGACTGCTTCCGCGGCGGGGACGCCCTCGCCTATCAGCTTTCCTGCGCGGTAGTTCCTCGAGTGCAGCGAGGTGCAGGTGACGATAAGGTCGCCTATGCCCGCCATGCCCGTGAATGTTTTCCAGTTTGCGCCGAGGGCAACGCCGAGGCGGGTTATCTCCGTCATGCCCCTTGTCATCAGCGCCGCGACGGTGTTGTCGCCCAGCCCCATTCCGCGGGAGATTCCGCAGCCGAGGGCGATGGGGTTTTTAAGCACGCCGCCGAGCTCGCAGCCTGCAACGTCGTCGTTGATGTAGATACGATAGCACTCGTTGGCGAGGGTGCGCTGAAGATACTTCGCCGTTTCGGGGTCATATCCCGCGCAGACCTCCGTGGTGGGGACGAAGCGCGCTATTTCCTCCGCATGGCAGGGTCCCGTGATGACTGCAATGGGGTTTTCGGGGAGTTCCTCGCGGATTATTTCGGAAAGGCGCAGCCCCGTGGACTGTTCCAGTCCCTTGCTTGCGTTGACAACGACCGTGGAGCGGTCTATATACGGTTTTACGGTGCGTATCGCTTCGCGGTAAAACGGCGACGGGATGCATACCACGACGATATCCGCGCCCTCGACGCAGCGGGGGTCGGTGGTAACGCCGAGGTTATCCGGAAGCCTTACACCCTTGAGCAGGCGCTTGTGCTCCCTGTCTTTGCGGAGCTGCTCCGCTTCCTGTTCAAATTTCGTCCATGTAACGACCTCGTGCCCGTAGTGGCTGTAAAGCACGCCGAGGGCGGTGCCGTAGCCGCAGCCGAGAATTGTTATCTTTGCCATGATATATCCTTGCTCCTTAGGTCGATTTTTCTCCGAGCTTCTTTTCCGTGTGGGTGAGAAGCCTGTGTATGTTTCCTCTGTGCATAAATATGACCAGCGCGCCCATGAATGCCGCTATAAAGAAGTTTATGAGCCATGCGGGGTCATTATCCGCGAAGCGCCCGAACAGCAGCGTGCAAACGCAGAACAGCGCCGAGGAAATGCAGCTTCCGAGGGAAACATAGCGGGTTATCGCAACGATGGTGATGAACACCGCCATAAGAATGAGCCCCGTTCTCCAGTCCAGCACGAAAATCGCCGAAACCGCCGAGAGCACGCCCTTTCCGCCCTTGAAGCCGTAGTATATCGGGAATATATGGCCGACTATACACATCAGCCCCGCCATGTATTCCACCCATGTCATTTCGGAAGCGGGGTCGCCGGTGTTTACCCCCGCGATGAGCCAGAACGCCAGCCTTACCAGCAGCACCGAAACCACCGCCTTTGCAACGTCGCCGAGAAGCACTATCCCCGCGGCGCCCTTGCCCTGTGTGCGCAGGGTGTTGGTAAGACCCGCGTTGCCGCTGCCCATGGTGCGTATATCCTTGCCCGTGTGAATTTTTGTCACGATTATAGCCGTGTTTATGCCGCCCAGAAGATAAGGCAGGGCGAGCATTATAACAAAACATAACCACATCATTCCGTGATGTCGTCCTTTCCGTCGGAAATTTCTCTTTCTGTAACGAGCTTTCCGTTTATATATACCTTTATGTCGGGGTTCCCTGCGCGCAGCGCCGCCATAAGCACGGCGCTGTTTTCGTTCGGCTGCACCGGCATGAGCACGGTTTTCCCGTTTGAAAGCATAAGGAATATGTTCTCCCCGCGGGCGCCTTTCGGCTCGGCGGAAACTATTTCGTCATATTTCAGCAGGATCATCCTGCGGTAGGAATAGAACAGAACATACTTATCCCTGTAAAATCTGCGCGCGCCAAGCTTCGGGGCAGTTTCGTACCCCGAAAGGACCTCTTCCCGTTCGGCTTCCGTCAGCCGTTCGATATCCTTTTTGAACTTTCGCGGAGCGACGGCGAAGATATCCACCACCGCCCATATGACTACCCCCGCGAGGAACGCGGAAACCACTATCCCCGCAATGCGCGTGTTGTCCCGCGAGAAAATGCCCGTGAGGAAAAACGCGCCGATGCACACCGCCTTTACAAATGCGAACCTAATCGGCGTGGAAATATGCGCGCGGCGGTAGTCGCGGAGTATCTGCTTCATCATTCGCCCCTCTCACGCACGGTGAGCTTTATCGGGGTCTTGTCCAGCCCGAAGGTGTCGCGTATCTGGTTTTCGATATAGCGCTGATAGGAGTAGTGGAAAAGCTCCTTGCTGTTGCAGAAAATAACGAAGTTCGGGGGATTTGTGCCCGCCTGCGTCATGTAGTAAAGCTTCAGGCGCTTGCCCTTGTCGGAGGGCGGCTGAACGCGGGATGTGGCATAGCTCAGCATATCGTTGAGCACGCCCGTGGAGATCCTCATGCCGTGCTGCGCGTGAACCAGCTTTATCAGCTCAAACAGCTTGTCTATGCGCTGACCCGTCTTTGCGGAAATGAACACGAACGGAGCATAGGACATGAACGAGAAATCCACCTCAAGCTTCTTGGTGAATTCTATCATGGTGCGGTCGGTCTTGTCCTCCACCGCGTCCCATTTGTTTACGGCGATAACGCACGCCTTGCCCTTGTCGTGGGCATAGCCCGCGACCTTGCTGTCCTGCTCGGTGAAGCCGACGGTGGCGTCGATGACGATAACGCAGACATCCGCCCTGTCCACCGCCATCAGCGCGCGGAGCACGCTGAAATGCTCGATGTTTTCCGTTACCTTTGCCTTGCGGCGCATTCCCGCTGTGTCGATAAAGACATACTTGTCCTCGCCGCGGGTGACTTCGCTGTCGATGGCGTCGCGGGTGGTGCCCGCGATGTCGGAAACGATGGAGCGCTCCTCACCCGCGATGAAGTTGATAAGGGAGGACTTGCCGACATTCGGCTTGCCTATAACTGCGACCTTGATGGCGTCCTCATCGTAGGGGTCGGGTTCCTCGGGGGGGAGGTTCTCGAATACCGCCTCGAGAAGATCACCAGTGCCGTGGCCGTGCACGGAGGATACCGCGATGGGGTCGCCAAGACCGAGGTTGTAAAACTCGTATATCTCGGGCGGGGGCTCGCCGATGCCGTCCACCTTGTTTACCGCAAGGACGACGGGCTTGCCGCTTCTCATGAGCATGGAAGCTACATCGGCGTCGTTTGCGGTGACGCCGGTGGTGATATCGGTGACGAAAATGATCGCGTCGGCGCGCTCTATGGCGAGCATTGCCTGTTCTCTCATCTGCGCGAGGATAACGTCATCGGTTTTGGGTTCGATACCGCCTGTGTCTATCAGCATAAATTCGCGGCCAAGCCACTCGCAGCGGCTGTAAATTCTGTCGCGGGTGACGCCGGGCTTGTCGTCTACGATGGAAAGACGCTTTCCGACGAGTTTATTAAAAAGTGTGGACTTACCGACATTAGGTCTGCCCACGATTGCTACGACCTGCATTGTTTTCCTGCCTTTCTGTTTATC